>NZ_JBALWD010000019.1:0-69716 GCF_036960985.1 Sneathiella sp.
AACCGACCTCATCTAAAGGAAAGTCGCGCTGAAGCTTTTGGCGTTTGGGCAACAGCAAGCGCCGCTGTTTAAATAATATAGCTGAGACTTCATCACGCATACGGAAAGTTAATGTGACAATACCCGGAGATCTTCTCTATTTAAAAATCACCGGCAACGAAGTTGGTCCACGAAAGGCAAATCCCCGGAAATTTACGGCAATTCTGTTATTCAGTGACAGCACAGGAAAACGGTCAAACAGCTTGGGTAGGGTTACTTCAGAAATTAACAGGCGATACATATCGCCCCCCAGACATTTATGAGGCCCATTCCCAAAGGTCTGATTAACACGCGGCTCTCGATGGACATTGAACTGATGCGGCTGATCCCAGACATCCTCATCGTGATTTGCCGACGCCTGAATGGCCATTACGGTTTCACCCTCGGGAATGATGACGCCCCTCATGATCAATGCCTTTTTGACTATCCTCGGGCTGGCCTGAATTGGCGCCACCCAGCGCAACCCTTCTTCGCAGGCCCGATCCCAAGCTTTTTGATCTCTACAATACCACAGTTGATCCGGGTGGCTGAGCAATCCACACAAAGTGGAAAGCAGGGCATCCCGTGTTTCGATCACTGCACCACCGATACAAATTTTCATATTGGTTCTAATCTGGCTAAGCGCAATCGGGTCAGACTGGTTCGCCATTGATGACAGTACAGAGCAATCGGGGCTTTTCAGATGCAACTCGATCATTTGATCGAAGCATTCGTTCATTTCCTCATTTGCCTGATCGCTACTTTCGAAAATAGCCGGATCAAATGCCGCGTTCATTGCACCTCTGATCAACGCTGACGCCCAGTCGAACAATTGTTCGTCAGTCACACCTTCAATCCCCAAGAGCAGTTTCAAATACCCGGCACTCAATGGTGCCGCCAAATCATGCAAAAGGTCTGCTGTTTCCCGTGTGGCAAGTTTCTCGATCAACCGGTCTGTCAAACGCTCAAATTTGGGTTTCCAATGCTGATATAGGAGCGAAGGCTTGAAAGCACTTTCCATAGCTTGACGTTCGCGCAAGTGTTCACAGCCATCTTTGCGCATCAAGGTGTGGCCGCCAAATGCTCGTTGCATAGGCGTCGTAGTATCGAATGAACCAAAATGTTCTAAATCAGTTTTGACGCGGTAGGTATCTTCCGCCTTCGTGAAAACGATGCGTCCGATTGCCTTTAACCGCGCAATCGGCATTTCCCGCCTTAGCCGCCGATAAACTTCTTCCGGATTTTCTTCCAGCATTGAAAGAGTGGTTTGGGTATCAATTGGGACTTCCATGCCTTTGGCGGGGACTTCTCTCATTGTGTTCTCCGATTAATGTCCTGCCGCTATGGCAAAGGAATTGAATTAAACGGCCTGATCCGGTTCAAAAAAGATTTCTACTTCACAATTCAATGTATTGCTAACCGTGCAGATCGATTTCGCTTGCCTCACGATGCGGGGCGCCAACTCTTCATCGTCGACCAAGCTGCCCAATATGGTGATGTCCATCTTTTCAATTCGCCCAGGCAGTACCGGTGCTTTGATCCCCACAACTTTCACCATAAAAGGATTGAGCGAAACTTTATGCTGATCTGCCGACCATTGCATCGATTTCACAATACACGAACCAAGCGATGCAATGAGTGTATCAACCGGAGTATTTGTCGGTGGATAGGGGCTGGTGTTCGATGGATCAGTGTGGGCATATTGAATGCCATCCATACCATCAAATATGACAAATACCGGTCCAAACGATTTTGGCTTAACTTTCAAGGCCATCTAAGTGTTTCCTGTGTCAGAAAAGAAGATTTGGCAGGAACAATGCCAATACCGGAAAAAGAGTGAGGATCAAGATCGTGAACAGATGAATAATCCAATAAGGAATAGTGGCAGTTGCGACCCGTCCAAGACTGACTTCATTATTGGTTAGCGCCGTCAGGACAGACAGGTTCAGCCCGACCGGAGGCGTTATTTGCCCTATCTCGATAACAATCGTGATTACAACGCCAATCCAGATCGGATCAAACCCCAAGCCGGTCAGAAGCGGAAATACCACGGGGAGTGTCATGATCATCAGCGAAAGCCCGTCGAAGAAACAACCGAGGATCAGGTAAATCAGCACGACCATCAGCAACACCATGTGTGTGCCGAGACCGCTTTCGGCGACTGCCCCGAGGATTTGCTGAGGGACGCCCAGAACGCTGACCGATTGTGCGAGAATTGTTGCGCCAAGCACTAGGAACCCAACCGCAGAAAACAAGAGTACTGATTGGTATATTGCTTCTACCAATTTGCGGAATGTGAGATCCCCCCAAAGGGAGCAAATAAAGATGGCCAGGACAACGCCTATACCGGCTGCTTCTGTCGGTGTAGCGAGGCCCCCAACGATGCTTCCGATGACCGCGAAAATCAACGCCAGCAATGGCCAGATCTGTTTGAACCCGGCGAGCGTCTCAAGTAACGAACTCTGAGCCACGTCGCGCGGAGCAAGGCCCGGATTACGCAGGCATTTAACCAAAAGGTAAACCATGAACAGACTACCCACTAGCAATCCCGGAATGATGCCGGCCGCAAAAAGCCGACCAATTGAAGTTTCCGTTAACGCTCCAAAGATCAGAAAAGAGAGGCTTGGCGGGATAAGCAGACCAAGTGTGCCGCCGCCTGCCAAACTGCCGACCACAGTGTCTTTGTCATAACCTCGTTTCGACATCTCAGGGTAAGCAACAGAACCCACGGCGGCCGCAGTCGAAAGGCTTGATCCACTGACCGCACCAAACAATGTGCAGACGGCGATATTCGTATGCAATAACCCGCCAGGGATCTTCCGAAACAAGGGGGAAAAGGCCGAATATGCCTTTTCACTGATCCCGCTTCGTAGCAGGATTTCTCCCAGCAGAATGAACATGGGCACGGCGCTGAGCGTGAAAGAATTGAAGACGCTCCAAATTGCATCCACTGCCAAAGAAGTCGCCCCATTTGAGAAAAAATACAGGATGATGAGCCCCGTCAAGCCAAGGGCAGCACCCAGCGCCACGCCAGTGCTGGCGGTTGCAATCAATCCCCCGATAAGAGTGGTCCAGAACATCAGCCGTGATCCCCATCAGGTTTGGAGTCCACGGCCTCGATATCTGCATCGTCGTCAACGCGATCTATAGCACCGGTCAAACGAGCGACAAGAATAGCACACGTAATAATGAGCGAAAGCGGCATGAGTGCCATCCAAGGATACAGCAGGATCCGCGTCGTTTCGGTCTTGAGGTTTCTTTCAAAGGCAAACTCCCACCAGGGAATGGTTTCCAAAATCAGCCAGGAGAAGAAGCCGATTCCGACTGCCAATCCGGCAGTCTGGATCACGACATGCCATTTGTCTTTCAACAAGTCGACCACAAGCGCGACGCGGACATGCTTTGCCCTCATGGTTACCATGGGCAGGCCAAGAAAAAGCGATACACTCAACAACAATCCAACGACTTCTTCGGTGATATGGAGAGGCGTATTTGCAAATTTTCGCATTAAGACGCTTGTGACGATGATACCAACGATTGCGACCATTCCAACGGCGGCGGTTGCCGCACACGCAAGGGCCAGCTTGTCCAGCCCTTGCGTAAGAGCGCTCTTAATCGATTTTGCCATTGGTCCTGATCAGCGCCCGAGAGCTTTCAGGACACGCTCACGGTAGGCAGGGGCATTTCCACCAGCTTCTTCGGCCAGCATTTTCCATGTTTCAGTGACGGAAGACACAAACAGATCACGATCGGCCTGCGGGAAATCTTCGCCCCAGATTATACCGCCTTCGACCAGTTTATCGCGAGCAGCCAGCTCGCGCTCGAAGTCGTCTTCATATTGGTTGGTACGATTCCAAAGATCTTCTGCGGCTTTGGCAACTGCCTGCTTGATCCTGTCATCTGTTGCGTCCCAGCGTTCAGTAGAAACGCCAATCACATAAGGGCCAGATGCCATCGGGTACAGGAACGACGCGTATTTTGCGACTTCCTGAAGCGACACAGTATGCGCATAAAGTGCAGGATAGAGCGCACAATCGACAACCCCGGTTTTCATGGCAACGTACATCTCCTCTTGTGGAATGATCTGTGCTGCTACCCCAAGACGAGTAAAAGTTTCAACCTGGTCACGCGCCCAAACTCGTAGCTTTTTTGATTTCAAGTCTTCTATGGACCTGATAGGCTCATCACGGCAGAACACCGAAACTGACAGCATGGGAATGGCTGCATAACCAACCGACGACACTCCCCATTCCCTGAACTCTTCTTCATAGATTTCACGGACGGTTGGTATTGCTTTTTCGAATTCTTCGATGGAACTAATTGTCCCTTGCACGACCACTGAGCTAAGCGCAGGCGCATCTCGTCCGAGGTAATTGGCCCACATCAAGCTCATTTCCACCGCGCCTTTTGGTAAAAATCGTAGTGTGTCCGTGTTCGGCAAACCCAAGGATCCACCACTGTATATTTTCAGCGTGGTTTCTCCAGCAAGCGCCTCGTTTACATCGGCAGCAAATTTCTCCAATTCAGCTGATTCCGGGCGAGTTTCCGGCAGAAAATTGTTAAACCGCCATTCGTCGGCAGCAGCAGCGGGCAGAGCAAAACTAAGTCCGGTTAGGCCAGCTGATAGAATTTTTAAAAGTTTATTCATGATGATTTCTCCCAAAGAAAATAGCATAACATTACGTAGCAGAAAATTTCTACCAATTGTCTACTGGTTTCGGAGAATTATGGGGCAATTGACCGATAGAAGTGAAAATAATTAACTCATATACACAAAACGAGACAGGTGTTGTCACATTAACTTCGTGGAAAATAGTCCGACGTTGGATCAGTTTTCTTCAATGAATAAAACCTCCTATTCTCGTCATCGGTTTCCGCCCCACGTCATTCAGCACACAGTCTGGTTGTACGCTCTATTTACACTGAGCTATCGAGATGTTGGAGATCTGTTGGCCGAACGAAGCCTGGATATTTCCTATGAAACGGTTCGACGTCGGTTCCTGAAATTTGGAGCGCCCATTGCTCGAAACTTAAGGTTCTCCCGCCCTACTCCCAATGATACTTGGCATTTGGATAAAATGGTCATCGTTATTAGAGGAAAACGCCATTTTCTGTGGCGTGCCGTTGACGGTGAAGGCGAAGTGCTGGATTTCCTTGTACAGCCAAAACGAAACGCTAAAGCTGCCTTGGAACCGATGCGCAAACTACTCAAGAAACAAGGCTATGCGCCAACCCACATAGTAACAGATAAATTAAAATCATATCACAATGCGTTTCGAACTCCAGGCTTGAATGCTGAGCATATTGATAACAAACGATCTAATAATCGGATGAAAAACTCTCATTTTCCAGTCCGTCGAAAAGAGCGAAAAATGCAAAAGTTTAAGTCACCCGGATCGGCATCGGCAGAGGAAAAACACTTGAGCTATCACGAAGCTGGATTTACGGTCGGTGCATGAAAAATCCATTTCGCTATTTCAAGACGTCACCTGAAATCATTCGCTTGGCCGTCATGCTGTATGTTCGATATCCACTTTCGTTGCGTCCGGTCGAAGACATCCTTCATGAGCGTGGGATCGACTTAAGTTACGAAACAATCCGGGTTTGGAGGAATCGCTTTGGGCCTTTATTTGCATCAGAAATCAGAAAGAAAAGAGCCGTAACTCAGCGCCAGTCGGCACGGTGGCAATGGTACTTAGATGAAGTATTCGTCCGGATCAACGGCGAGATGCATTACCTTTGGAGAGCAGTTGATCATGAAGGAGAAATTCTTGAAGCTTTTGTCACAAAGCGACGTAACCGTAGTGCCGCCCTGAAGTTTCTAAAGAAAGTCATGAAGCGGTGCGGCAATCCAAAAGTGATTGTGACGGATAAGCTTCGTTCCTATCGAGCTGCGATGAAAGAAATAGGCAACGCTGATCAGCAGGAAACCGGGCGATGGCTAAACAATCGGGCTGAGAAGTCGCATCAACCCTTCCGACGACGAGAACGCGCAATGATCAAATTCAGAGCGACAAAATCGTTGCAAAAATTTGTTTCAATCCATTCCTCAGCTCATAATCATTTTAATTTGGAACGCCATCTCACAAGCCGACAACAATTCAAACTTAATCGAGAAGCTGCTCTTGCAGACTGGCGTCAGCTCGCTGCCTGAAAAGTTACGCTGCGCGTCGTTTTAGCGCTTCTTTATTTTACTCTGACAGTGCCCGGATAACAGCAAAGCCAATTGAGACGCCACATTGTCTATCGAGCGCATGAACGATTATTGCGCGGTCATACCACGCAGTTTCTCAGACCGACGGCGAAGAAGTTCAATTATGGTCAGGAGCACAATAGAAATTGCTACGAGGATCGTAGCGACAGCGAGGATTGTCGGGCTTATTTGCTCTCGCAAGCCAGTGAACATTTGCCACGGAAGGGTTTTCTGGCCGTTTGAACCCACGAACAGTACCACAACCACTTCATCAAACGAGGTGATAAAGGCGAAGAGCCCTCCAGCAATCACCCCGGGAAGAATGAGCGGCATCTGAACCTTGAAAAATGTCCTGAGAGGGCCCGCACCTAAACTCGCCGAAGCTCTGGCAAGACTATTATCAAACCCGACAAGGGTTGCCGTAACGGAAATTATTACAAAGGGAACGCCCAACGCCGCGTGCGCTAAAACCACCCCCCAATAGGTCCCCTGCAACCCAATCCTGCTGTAAAAGAAATACATTCCTGCAGCAGAAATAATCAATGGCACGATCATTGGAGAAATTAACAGTGCCATGATTAGGCGACGAAACGGGACATGAGGTTGGCTCAACCCCACTGCAGCCATTGTGCCTATTCCTACCGATAGAAAAGTGGCAGCTGGCGCGATCCGCAGGGAATTTTTTAGCGCAAGCTGCCAGTCATCGTTGGTAAAAAAATCTGCATAATGCTTGAGCGAATATCCGGCAGGATCTAACGCCAGCATTTCCGGCGTGAAGGTAAAAAAGTTTTGTGCATTAAAACTCAAAGGGATGATCACAATAATTGGTGCGATCAGAAAAAAGAAAACCAGAATACAGATAAGACGAAAGGAATAGTGCCAAATCCGTTGAGGGACAGTGGTGTATATAGGAAGTGAGCTCATTGGATTATCCTAACTTCACGTTATCAATACCGACAACCCTGTCGTAAACCCAATACAGCGCCGTTACTAAAATCAGTAAGATCGCCCCCAGGGCGGCGGCAAGACCCCAGTTTAGTGAGGTCGATATATGATACGCTATGCGGTTTGAGATAAAGACACCGTCTGTTCCGCCAACCAGTTCAGGCGTAATGTAATAACCAATCGAGAGAATGAACACGAGGATGGAACCGGCGCCAATGCCCGGTACGGACTGAGGAAAATAGACCCGCCAAAAAGCAGTCGAGTTGGTCGCCCCTAATGATTTTGCAGCACGGACATAGCTTGGAGGAATGGTCTTCATAACTGAATAAAGCGGCAATATCATAAATGGCAGTAGAATATGGGTCATGGCGATAATGGTGCCGAACTGGTTGTTTATGAGTGCCAACCGATGAGCATCATCAACAATCCTCATCCAGACCAGAGCATCGTTAATGACTCCTTGTTGTTGCAACAAAACCTTCCAGGCCGAAGTTCTTACCAAAAGGGATGTCCAAAATGGCAATAGCACCAGGATCAGAAGAATGTTGGAAGTGCGCATCGGCAGGTTTGCGAGCAACCATGCAACCGGATAGCCTAGCAAAATACAGCCCAACGTAATCGTCAGCGACATAAACAATGTACGCTTCAATAACAACAGATAAATACGCTGATCTTCATCCCGCATTGCAATGCCATCTGCCCCCAACTTGAGATCGACAGCATTGAGGAAATAACCAGCTGTATAAGGGGAGGAATAGGTTTTTATTGTTCGCCAAACTTCAGGGTTTCCCCAGTTTCTGTCGATTTTAAGGAACTTTCCCTTGAACGGTGCATCGGCATCTACATCCCATTTTTTAGCTTTTCGTCCCGATTTTCGAAACAAAGACGAGATACCCGAATGTTCATAATTCAGCCTGGACGCAAGCTTCATATGCTGTCGAGCGGCCGCGGCTATTTTTAAATCTTCGGCAAGCGCTGCAAACACATTTTCTTCAGGAGCATCGCCACTATCAGTATCCCAGCCTTCAAGAGCTACGACCGTCCGTGGGAGCGTTTCCGATACGATTTGATTTTCGACAGATCGGAACAGCATATCCGCAATAGGTATGATGAAGGTGATAAGAATGAAGAGGAGCAACGGGACTATGAGGATAACGGCCCGGAATTTTTGACGGCGCAGGGCACGTTGAAGGCTTTTTTTCAACGGTTTGCCATCGGCACCAAGAACTGGTCTGTTTTCTATAAAAGTGGTAGACATCGCCTGTTCCCTCCCACTGCTAGCAGCTTCGTTGTTCGCTGCAGGAGCGACCCGAAGATCGCTCCTCATCTTTTGTGCGCTTGTTTAGTTTGCAAGCCAGGTCTGGAATTTCGCGTCCAGATCATCCCTGTAATCCGCCCACCAAGTGAAATTAAACAGGAACGAGTTTTTGGCATTAACGGGATTCGTTGGCATGTGCGGCGCCATATCTATGCCTAACTCAGCATGTTTACCGACCAAAGCAGCAGAGGATATACGGGCAGGGCCATAAGGAATATACTTAGCCTGATCTGCCAAACGTTGCGTATCTGTGGCAAACCTTAGATAGTCAAGGGCCCGCTTTTTGCGCTCATCAGATAAGCCTACAGGAATAATCCAGCCATCCAAGTCAAATACTTGCGCATCCCAAAGCATTGCAACCGGCTGCTTCTGTTCTTCGATCAAGGCAAATAAACGACCGTTAAAGGTAGAACCCATAACAATCTCGCCGGACGCCAATAACTGTGGTGTATCGGCAAAGGCCGTGTACCAGATAACCTGATCCTTAATGGTATCTAGCTTTGCAAAGGCGCGGGCTAGCCCTTCTTCCGTTTCAAGAACATTATAAATTTCATCCTTTTCAACACCGTCGCAATAAAGCGCCCATTCCAAATTATTGATTGGTCGTTTTTCAAGTGCCCGCTTGCCAGGATAGGTCTCCAGATCAAATAAAGCACAGATACTTGTTGGCGGCGTATCACCTACCAAATCGGTGCGATAACCGACGGTCGTTGAATAGACAATATTCGGGATGTGACACTCCGAAACGATGAGGTCATTGAAATCCTTCGTCACAGAGGTCCCATCTGGGGCTGGGTTCAGATCTTTCTCCGGATCAATTATCATCGCCAAACCCTCATCACACATGCGTATGGCGTCTGAGGCCACGGCATCAACAACGTCCCAGGTGATATTACCGGCTTCTGTCATGGCACGCAGCTTTGCGACTGCTTCTGCAGATGAATCTGAATTGATAATATTTATCTCTGGGTTTAGCTTCATATACGGTTCATGATATGCCTTTTGCTGTGACTTCTGATAGGCACCGCCCCAAGACACGATGGTCATGTCATCAGCAACTGCTGGACTAGCAGCTAAGGCCGCGATACAAATTCCTAATGTAAGATGCTTGAAACTCATTATTTCTCTCCCATTTTGTGATTTAGATATGCTTAAATGCCACTGACAGCGCCAGTATTGCATTTGTCTATGCCGGGTTAGCTGGCATCCAGCGCTCGGCAATCTTCGATGTTCCAACTCATATGAGCCGTCTCCCCTTTTATGAGATGCTGGTGACCAGCAGCATTTGGAACTTTGACAATAAATTCATCATTTTCAGCTACTTGCATCCGGCATCTAATGTGGTCTCCGAGGTATATTAGTTCTTTAACTTCGCCGTTGGCTCTATTTGGTCCTTTGTCCGCGAGAGATACCCGTTCGGGACGGATGGATAACACCGTCCGATCTCCGACCCCGCCGCAATTAACACGGCGCGCAGAGACCATGAGACCGCCGTCAACTAATACTTCAGCAGTTTCGTTGTCGATTTTTTTGATCGTGCCATTAAGCTTATTATTTTCGCCAATAAATTGAGCCACAAAGGCATTTTCCGGGCGCTCATATAGATCACTCGGCTTTGCAAGCTGTTGGATGCGGCCATTCTCAAACACCGCAACCCTGTCAGACATGGTCAGTGCTTCGGTCTGATCATGTGTCACATATACGACTGTCACGCCCAGACGTTCATGCAGGTGTTTGATTTCAAACTGCATATGCTCGCGCAACTGCTTGTCGAGAGCACCCAACGGCTCATCCATCAACACAAGTTCAGGCTCAAACACCAAGGCACGTGCCAGGGCAACCCGTTGCTGTTGACCTCCTGACAATTGGGCTGGCCGGCGTCCTCCCATGGTGCCCATCTGCACCATATCTAATGCGCGCTTAACCTTAACTTCCCTGTCGGCCTTGTTCATTTTGCGAACAGTCAACGGGAAGGCGAGGTTTTCGGCAACGCTCATATGCGGAAACAGAGCATAGTTCTGAAAAACCATTCCAATTCCCCGTTTATGTGGGGCAATATTGTTAATGGGTTTACCCGCCAGCAAAATATCGCCGTGAGTCGCCGTCTCAAACCCTGCTAGCATCATCAAACAGGTAGTCTTGCCTGAACCGGACGGACCCAGCATTGTCAAAAATTCTCCTTCAGCAATGCTAAGGTTCAAATCCTTTACTACCAGCGTTTCCCCGTCATAGCTTTTTTGGACATGGTCGAAGACGACAAAAGTGTTCGGGTTTGATGTTTCACGCATACGCCCCTCCCTGTGCTTTAAAGCCAACTTCTTTCGGCATTGACTGTTCGGCCGTTTTTAAAATGCAAATCATTGTCATGCCGGTACTCCTGAGGGGTTTGTAAATAGCACCCCTAAACGGGGGTTTGATGGCGTGATTTCGGCGAGTTTCTGCATATGCCAAGCCAAAGCAGAATTGCTTGAAAGGACCGGCTTTCCGATACGTCGTTCCGCTTCCTCAACGATGCCGGCTACCCGCAAATTAGTGCAAGCAACAAAAACTGCATCGCACTCCGCTTCTGCGTCAACGGCTTCTATGGCGGCGAGTATCGAGTCTGGAGTAATCCGCGCTACTACTCGATCATCACTTTCGTTGAAGGAGCCAAATGCCACAACTTCATGTCCGTTTTGCTCGAGCATTCCCCGCATTTTTGCTGAAACTTCTGCGACGTAAGGCGTTACAAACCCGATACGTGTTGCTCCAAGAAATCTACAGGCTGAAAGAGCCGCACTAATCGGATCAGTAACTTTGGATTCAGGTCGTGCACTTCGAATTGCATTGGCAACACCGTCCGGACCAATGACTGTCGCCGCGGAAGTACATCCATATCCAATCACATCAAGGTTCAAAGACGTCGGGAACAGGGCTGCAGAAGCAGGAAGATCTTTTTCCATTTGCACTAGTGTTTCTGAGGAAACCTCTGTCTGCATCGGAATACGGCTGTGATAGAGCACAACTCCTGGAATATCCATCATTCGCGCCATTTCGGACTCAATGGTTTCGTCCGTTTGCAACACGATCAAACCGAAGTTTGCCTGGGTGCCGATGCCTTTATCTGTTGTATGTGCGAGATGCATGGCGGAATTCCTAAGTAAGAATTGGAAGATTGGGGGCAGCGCGGGCCGACAGCAATGTTGGTTCGCCATCACGGATGACAACATTTTCCTCATGTACCATAATACGCCCGTCGCCATAGCCCACTGAGGGTTCAAGAGTGATGACCATGTTCTCCGCTAACACCGTCTGGTCAAAGGCGGCGTGCGAGGGCCATTCTGTCAGCTGCATGCCCAATCCATGCCCCATCCGGCCAACATTCCCGTCCTGATCACCGAATTCATCGATCACTGATTGCATGGCTTTGAAGAGTTCCGCGCAGGTAACCCCAGGCCGAGCGGTTTTCAATCCTGCCTCAGTTGCGCGATACAGGACGTCATAAGCTTTTTTACTTAGGTCATCGGCCGATCCAATTGCAAAATTTCTGTCAAAATCGCAGAAATAACCATCGAATACTGAGCCGGTATCCATCATCAGAATGTCGCCATTCTCAAGCGGTCGAGATGAGGGCGGCGAAATGACATCGATATAGCCGCCCTGATCAGCACCCCCGACCAGGTAGGGCACGTCATCAGCGCCTTGCATCAAACATTCAATTTTAAACGCCCTAAAAGCGTCTATCAAAGGCTGACCATTTTGAAATATCCGTTCAGCCTCGCCGAACGCTCGAGATGCAATGTCACAAATGCTGCTTATTTTCTTAATTTCTGCTGCCGATTTAATCTGTCGCAGGCTTTTTATCACATCAGTCGCATCTACGATTTTTAGCCCTGCAAGGCTCTCCACAAGACGTTCGTAATCTGCGAGAGGCATCCGTAAGTTGGTTTCGGGTCCTTTTAACATCCCAATTCGGCTGCCTGTCTCGGCGTAAGGCGCCAGAAGATGTTGCAATAACGAGATGCCATCATCTTCAGGACACGGTGCGCTCCAGGATCTGATATCCTTCACCCAGGTTGTGCGCATTAACGCGGCCCCAATCTCAGGGATCACGGCAATAGGCAATCCAGCTTCCGGCAACAGGAGAAACCACGGCCGCGTAGGGCTTTGCCAAAAAAGTGTTTGAAAACCACTGAAATACCGAATTTCCGCCTCAGTCGTCAAAAGTATTCCAGCTAATCCCTGGTCAGCCATAAGTCGTTGGGCACTTTCTAAGCGACTTTCGAATTCGGCGGTTTCAAAGCCTCGCTGGCTAATGATTTCAGGCATGGTCAACCTCTTTCATCAATTCAGCATGGACTGCAGGATCTGTTATTCCCTCTGACCCGATTGCGAGAATTACAGAATTCCTGTCCAAACCTAGAGTGTCACGCAATTCCTCCCCTCGAGAACTCATGATTGCCGCAGCCAAACCTGCTACAGCAGATTCACCGGCCTCTATGACAGGATCTGAGCCGATGGGGGACATCAAGAGGTGCATTGCCGGCGCAACAACTTGATCAGAAATAGTCAAAAAATCCTGGGCTTCCTCGCTCAGAATTGACCACGCCATATTGGACGGCTCACCGCAGGACAAACCAGCCATAACCGTTTCACGTTCAATCTTGACAGTTCTCGCTTCGCCAGCTTTGGCGCTTTCGAACAGGCAGGCAGCGCGATCCGGTTCTACAATGACAACACGGGGGCTGTTGTCTCCCCAATATTGCCGAAACGCCGCACAAACAGACGCCGCCAGGCCTCCAACACCACCTTGCAAGAAGACATGGGTCGGCGGGGCGACAAGTGAATCCACAATCTCGCCAACCATCACGCCGTAGCCCGCCATAACCTGTCGAGGCGGCTCGGTATATCCTTCCCAAGAAGTATCCGAAACAACAAACCAGCCATTTTTCTCCGCTTCAAGCCGAGCAAGACGAACGGAAGCGTCGTAGTCACCCTCAATCTGGATAACCGTCGCGCCCAATTCACGCATAGCATCGGCTCTTCCTTTGCTGACTTCCGCATGAATATAAATACGGCAAGACGCCCCAAATCGTCGGCAGCCCCAGGCCAGAGAACGACCATGATTTCCATCTGTCGCGGATACCAGGGTTATATTCGACGCTTCCTTTGCGAACCGACCCTCTCGGACATCTTCAAGTGTTACGTCACCTGATGCGTTGGCCAATGTTCGTATTCTGGCGATTTCATCCCGCAGAATCTTTAAAGCCGCATACGCTCCGCCTAGTGCCTTAAAACTTCCCAGCCCAAAACGAGGGCCTTCATCCTTGTAGAGGACTTCCATTACGTTGAGCGCGGAAGCTAGATTTGTTAAGTGGTACATTGGGGTTGGCTCATAGCCTTCCCAAGCCGTAATTTCCCTGGCCGCATCAGCAAAAACTTTCGCCGACAACACAGTGAGGTAAGCTTCTCCATCGCGTGGTGTAATGCCAATGTGGTTGACCTTGGAGGTGTCAAAACAATCGAACATACTAGGCTTCCTTGATTGGTAAAAGCTCCGAGACCAGACTTACCCAAAACCGGGCACCGGTCGTCAAAGCGTCGTCATTAAAATCGTAATTTGAAGAATGCAGAGGTTTGCCATATACGTCCTCTGTGCCATTGCCCAAAAGTAAAAGACAGCCTGGGATCTCGTTCAAAAAATGTGCAAAATCCTCTGAAAAAGACATGGGTTCACGGTCCGCGATTACCTGGTTAGTTACGCGATGGGCGGCGCGTACTGCAGACGCTACGTTTTCAGGATGGTTGATTGTTTCTACGAACTCTGTCTGAAATTTAACGTTGACCTCGACTTCATGTGTCGCAGCAACCCCTGCCGCGATTTGCCGCATCAATTGTTCTATTCTAGATCGGTCCTCAGGCTTTTGTGACCGAACATCCCCTTTCAAAAGAGTATGCCCTGGCAATATGTTGCGGGCACCATCCGTAATGAATTCAGTCACCGAAACAACGGCCCCGCTTGCCGGCCGTAGTTTTCGAGCAACGATTGTCTGAAGTGTCTGAACGATCTCCGATCCAACCAAGATCGTATCAACGCCGACATCGGGCATGGAGGCATGACCGCCTTGTCCCTTAATCTCGATTTCGAACAAGCTTTCACTATTGCAAATCAGTCCGGGCCGGGTTGATATTTCACCTACCGGTGCGCCTGGCAGATTATGAATTGCGTAAATTTCCTCAATACAAAATCGCGCCAGAACATCTTCAGCCAACATAGCCTGCGCGCCCAATCCATTTTCTTCATTTGGCTGAAAGATAAATATGACAGTTCCGTCAAAGGCGCGCGTTTCAGACAGATAATTTGCAGCACCCAACAACATTGCCATATGTCCATCATGCCCGCAGGCATGCATCGTCTTCGGGACAAGAGACGCATAATTATGCGTCGAGGTTTCCTGGATAGGGAGCGCATCCAACTCGGCCCGCAATGCAATTACCCTTTGCGAACTACCTGTTTTAAGAATCCCAACAACGCCCTGATTCTGAAAAACCTGGATGTCAAAGCTTCTCAACGCTTCTGCCACACGATCAGCCGTACGTGTCTCGCAAAACCCAAGCTCGGGTAAACGATGTACATCATGGCGAAATTCGGCCATATATTCACTCAATGATGAGCTAATTTCGATGGCTTTGATGTCGTGAGATGTATTGAGCATTCTTGTATTTCCTTCCCTGAAAAAACTATATGCGTAATTGAAGGTGTCTTTTTCGCTGATACGGGCTAAAATTTTCTACTTTTCGTATTGTTTCACCTAAAAAGGTCTGAATTTCGGAATATGGATAACTTTGATCGTCAAATACTTTCTGTTTTACAGACAGATTCGCGCCTTACGGCTGAGAAGATTGGCGATCTTGTGGGCTTGTCATCCGCAGCTGTTCAAAAGCGCATAAAGAAGATGCGTGACGCGAAAATTATCCTCAAAGAAATCGCGGTATTGGATCCGGCAAAATTAAATCAAAATGTGACCGTGATTGTTGAAGTATCCATGAACCAGGAAAGCAGAGAAGTGCTCGATGCGTTTAAAAAACGTATGCTTCATGCGCCCCAAGTACAGCAATGTTATTACACAACTGGTGAAGCTGACTTCATAATAATTATGGTCGTAAAAGATATGGCTGAATATACGGAATTCACCCACGAATACTTCTTTAGCACGTCACAAGTAAATAAATTTACGAGCTCCGTCGTTATGGACCGGGTTAAAACGGAACTTAGCATTCGTGTATATGAATAGGAAATCGAGTATTTTCACATGACTCTTTACTCGTCCAATTTAATCTTATTGAGGGAATTTAGAGCCTAATACGTCGTTGAAATACAACAACCCACATTCCAATAAACACCGATATTTTGCGCTCAAAAAAATTTGTGACAACGCCTGGTGAATCCTATTCTATCGAACACAGATGTCTGCATCTGAACCAAAGCTGACTTTCCGACATGGATCCACCGAATTTACCCAACCATTGGCAGACGCAAGGTTCTCTTGCCCGTCAAAGCACGAAGCGCATTGGCGACGGCTGGCAGAATGGGCGGAAGACCGGGTTCTCCTACGCCACCTGGTTTGTCGTTACCTTCGATGATACTGACTGAAATCTGAGGCATTTCAGCATGGCGGAGCGGCTCGAAATCGTGGAAATTGGACTGTTCAACTACACCGTCATCGATGGTGATTTGGCCCCGCAAAAGCGCGCCCAATCCATAGACGATACTGGAGTGCATCTGCGCTTCAATCTGTCCTGGATTTACAGCAATACCACAGTCAATAACGCAAAAGACCTTTTCTACGCGAATGTCGTCACTGTCCTGGCTGATTTCCACAGCTTCCGCGACAATGCTTCCAAAAGATTGGACGATTGCTATCCCACGGCCAATGCCCTGCGGCGCAGGTTGCTTCCAGCCCGCATCTGACTCCAGTTTGTTGAGTATTGCCAGGTAACGCGGTTCATCTCGGAGCAGGTTGCGACGGAAAGCAATTGGCTCCACACCAGCATCCAGTGCAAGATCATCCATCAAGCTTTCGATTACGAAGGGGTTGTGCGATGATCCCACAGCGCGCCAGAAATGAACCGGAATTTTAGTGTCATGCTCGACCCATGAAACCCGGACGTTGGGAATGTCGTAGGGCAGATTGACAAGCCCTTCCACCGCCTGTTCGTCGACCCCATCCTTTCCGATCAAAAAACGCGCACCCGCCCAGCTTGAAACCGACGGCGTCGCAACCTTGATATCAAGTGCCAGTAGATTGCCTTCATTGTCCAGTGTTCCGTGCGCGCGGGTGAGGTTGAAAGGCCTGTAATGGGCCGCCCGCATATCGTCTTCCCTCGAATAGACAAGCTTCACGGGCTTGCCGACAGCTTTTGCGATTTCCGCCGCTGCCTTGACGAAATCTTGTGCTGAACGGCGGCCAAACCCACCCCCAAGATAGGTCGTGTGTACCGCGACATTTTTAGGGTCTATCCCTGCGATCTCGCCGACTGATTGCTGGACCCAGCTCTGTGCCTGCACCGGTCCCCAGACCTCCGCGCTTTCGCCATTAATCGCCACAGTAAGGTTCAAAGGTTCCATGCAGGCGTGCGCGAGAAACGGCTGCTCAATTTCAAGATTGACGGACTTTGCGCCGTTGACTGCGGACACATCTCCTTTGGTTTCGGCAATAATACCGTCTTTGTCGAGCGCATCACGATAGCCTGCGCGCAGGTTTTCCATGTTCAAACCCGCAAAAGTACTTTCGCCCCATTCCACGGAGACGTCATCGCGCGCGGAATGTACGGCCCAGTAGTGATCGCCAATGACGGCAACGCCGGAGGAAATGGCGACGGCCGCCTGGACACCCGGTCGCGCAAGAGCCCGCGTCGCGTCAAACGACCTGACAGGTGCCAACAGCTGTGGCGGAAACACGACGGTGGCGGTCAGCAGTTCCGGGATCTGCACGTCTATTCCGAATTCCGCACGGCCCGTAATTTTTTGCATCGTGTCGAGACGTTTGACGGAAGTACCAATCAGACTTCGGGCGGGCTTCGGTTTCAGTGAAGGATTGGCGGGAACATCAAGCTGCGATGCGTCCACAACCAGCTCGCCAAAATTTGCCGTTTGACCCGTTGGGCCTGAAATAACGCCGTTAGCCGTCGATAAATCCCCAACATTCACAGCCCAGCGCTTTGCTGCAGCTTCTTCAAGCATCATACGTGCCGCCGCTCCCATGCTGCGCATGCGCTGCCATTCGGTGCGGATGCTGGTGGAGCCTCCTGTGACCATGAAACCGTTGCCGGGAAAACCGAATGCCGGAGAAGCTGGCGCCTGCACAATTTGGATGTTTTCCCATGCACAACCCAGCTCATCGCCGATCAGTTGAGCGATGCCGGTATGTATACCCTGACCCATCTCGGACTTGCCAACGTACATATTGACAATTCCGTCGGTCGTCACCTCGATATAGGCGCTGGGCTTGAATGCATTGCCGTCGTCTGCTTGCGTGGACGAAGTTTGAGTTTGTGCCTGTGAGCTACCTGCAAAGGAAACGGCTACCAGCAATCCGCCGACCGACACAGCGCCACTAGCCAGGAAACCGCGACGAGACAGATAGTTATGCGTAAATGGGTTCATCAGTCTAACTCCTTGCGGCAAGTTCGATTGCCTGGCGAATGCGGGCATAGGTTCCGCAGCGACATATGTTGCCGGACATGGCTTCGGTAATCTGTTGAGCATTTGGGGCAGCGTTATCTGCAAGCAAGGCTGTGGCGGACATGATCTGGCCGGGTTGGCAATAACCGCATTGTGGAACGTCGATCTCGACCCAGGCGGCCTGGACCTTTCTGCCCACTTCCGTGCTCCCCACAAACTCAATCGTTGTGACTTTTCCATTTGCGACCTCTGCCAGACTGGTCTGGCACGATCGAACCGCCTCTCCGTTGAGATGAACCGTGCAAGCGCCGCACAGCCCTGCACCGCAGCCAAATTTTGTGCCCTTGAGTTCCACGAGGTCGCGAAGGGCCCATAAGAGCGGCATGTCTTCCGGACCATCGATAGTGCGAAGTTCATCGTTCAGGGTAAATGTGGTCATTTAAATCACCTCTTTCTATTCATATTGGTGTATCGGTTGAGCGCTCGCCGCATCGAATTGATACTTCAAATCCGTCTGCTCCTGGCCGTGGCTGGTGCAGGCTACTGTGATATCTGCCAGACTGACGCAAATGGTGCAGATAGGGTTCAAGATCGGCTCCGAAGAGCACAACATTATCGGAGATCAATGTGCCGCCTTCCTGCAGCAGACCGCGTTCTTCGATTTTCAGAAGATCCGGCAGATAGTTTTGCGGAAAGTGGTCAATGAAAATGAGATCAAAGGGTGTTGTGAAGCAGTCCAGAACATTTTGTGAGGCACCTCGGTGCACAGTAATCTGGCCCGAAAGCCCCGCATAGGAAATGATGGCCTCGGCGGTATCAGCCAACGACCTATCAACTTCCACAGAATGGATTTCTGCTTGAGATCCGAGAACTTTTGCAAGCCGCAGAACCGAGTAACCGAAGTTGGTGCCCAGTTCGAGAATACGGTGGGCACCGCTTTGTGCGACGACCTGGTCGAAGAGAATACCTTTGTCGCGACCGAGGTGGATCATGCCTGAGGCACTTTGGGCATAACCGTCGATCGCACGGGCAACGGATGCGGGGTCTCCTCTCACGGCATCGTCGAAAATGAACTTCAGCAGGTGATCTTTCGTTGCGGCTTGCATTTTGTTTTGACCTCTTTCCATCAGTCGTCACTTAAATTCTGTGACCATCGCCTTCGTAAAGAACCGCACTCCATTCGCGAATACAGCATTGGCGTGCATGGTCATTGTTTGAAGATCAAGAACATCGACAACATTTGTGCCGTCCTTTTCGGTCCAGGACAGAAGAATAATTCCGGAATGGATATCGCGGCGGTCAAGCTTTTCGTCGGCCGTTTTGCCCTTGAGATCTCCGGGTGCTGAGAGATACGTCCAGCGAAGCCGGTCCTCAGCGAGGAACTCAGCCCGGATTTTGTAGTCCTCGATCTGATAGTCGAAGGTTCTGCCAGTGAGCTTGTTCATACGTTTTATCTGCGCGCCTTGCGTTTCGTCGCCGGCGAAGGCCGGAGTTGTTACCTGAAAAGGCAGTAACAATGCTGCGCTGACGAAAGCGGCAGTGACCGTCAGGCCAATTTTTGAGCAGATCATTTCTGGCTCCTTTTGTGATTGCAAATCGCTATTAGGCTTGTGCTCTTCCGCAAATTGATGCATCTAACGAAATTCGTCTAATGAATTAAGAGAATACACATTATGCAAAAATCGGATTTACTGCGCCGGAACGTCAGCCAACTTGTCGTTTTCGAATCCCTGCTGAAAACAGGGAACGTGACCCGTACCGCGGCGGAACTGAATATGAGTCAGCCAGCGGTCAGCAGGGCGCTTTCCAATCTGCGGGAGATGTTTGATGACTCGCTGTTTGTGCGCGGTCCGCGAGGCGTTGCACCGACGGAAAGGGCGCGGCAGCTAGCCGGACGAGTATCAGATATTGTCAACGAAATGACAGATCTGTTTTCACCAGAAGATTTTGACGTAGCATTGACGAAACGAACATTCCGAATTGCAACAACGGACTATGGCGCGGGAACCGTCATACTGGACATCTGCAAGGATTTTACAGAGCAGGCGCCGCACGCAAGTCTGGAAATTTCACCGCTTACTTCCGACGTCTTTCGTGATCTCGCCGAAGGCACCAGTGATATCCTGCTTTATGTCGATGCACCCGTACCCGACAATCTAGAGAGCGAGGATCTATTTGAAGAGAGTTATTCCTGCGTTTGCCGTAAGGGACATCCTGTCATCCAGGACGTAGAAAACGGTGTCATTCCACTCAAGGCTTTCCTGGCTCACCCGCACGCTTTGATAACAGTGTTCGGCGGTCGCTACGGAATGATTGATGCACTGCTTAAGGAACAAGGTCTACAACGGCATATCGCTCTCAGGCTGCCGTATTTTTCGACTGCACCGTTGATCGTCGCAAAATCAAATATGCTGCTGACGCTTCCCACACGCACCGCAAAGCATTTCGCGGCAATGGCCGATATGGAATGTCTGCAAGCTCCTTTAGAAATCGAAAGTTTCCGTTACATCCAGGTTTGGCATAAGCGCACAGATCTTGACCCTGCCCTAGTGTGGTTGCGCCAGTTAATCAAGAGCCATGCAGGTCTTCGCTATGAGGCCGCACCTTAATCATGAAGAATTTCAACGCGCCCATGACCAACTCAAACAGGTGTTGTCACATTAACTTCGTGGAAAAAAATTCAACGTTGAATTAGTCTTCTTCGATGAAAAAGATCTCCTATCAGCGCCATCGTTTCTCGCCTCATATCATCCAGCATGCCGTCTGGCTTTATGCCCGATTTACACTGAATTATCGGGATGTAGAAGATCTACTGTCCGAACGGGGATTGGATATTTCTTACGAAACAGTTCGAAGATGGTTTCTAAAGTTTGGCGAACCAAGAGCCAGAAACCTGAGATCTTTCCGCCCCACTTCCAATGATATCTGGCACCTGGACGAGATGGTCATCGTCATTCGAGGAAGGCAGCATTTCTTATGGCGTGCTGTTGATAGTGAGGGCGAAGTCTTGGATTTCTTGTACAATCAAGGCGAACCGCCAAAGCTGCCTTGAACCTGATGAGAAAATTATTGAAGAAGCAGGGTTTCGCGCCAACGCAAATCGTCACAAATAAGCTGAAATCCCATCATAAAGCGTTTCGAATTCTAGGCTTGAAATCCGAGCATTTTGATAATAAAAGAGCGAACAATCGGGCAGAAAACTCACATCTTCCTATCCGGCGAAGAGAACGAAAAATGCAGAAGTTTAAGTCACCCGGATCTGCTCAGAGATTTCTCAATATCCAGTCTGTTACTTACAATAGTTTTTATCTTCAACGTCACCTAATAAATCGATCTCACCTCAAGCAAAGTAGTGCTAAAGCGTTTGGCATTTGGGCGACCGCAAGCGCAGCTGCCTAAACATTTTTCCTGAGGTTTCTCTGCGACTTTCGCAAGTCAATGTGACAATGCCTAATTTATACTCCTGAACCAAGCTTTGATTTTGATCAAACGGGAGAGCTCGGTATTAGCTTGAGCAAAATCAAAGTAATAGGGTAATGCAATGCTAAAGTGAAAGCTCATCACTGAATTCCAAACGTATCTGAGCAGTATAGGTCGATTAAGCAGCGAACGGTAATGAATACGGCGTATAGATATATTAGGCAAGAAATTCGCGAACCTTCAAATGAATTAGAACCGAGACAAATTTTTTGAGGTACGAGCGTGAAATAATCGCTGTTGAAAGGAAACAATTTAATGGGCGCATTTGAGAGATATTTATCAGTATGGGTTGCCCTATGTATTACTGCGGGTGTCCTGCTGGGCTTTCTGTTTCCCGATGCATTTTCTGCAATCGCCAAATTTGAATGGGCCCACGTCAATATTGTAGTCGCAGTATTTATCTGGGTCATGATTTATCCGATGATGGTCAAGGTGGATTTTTCGGCAGTGAAGGACATAGGTTCGCGTCCCAAGGGTTTGATCCTCACCCTCGTCATAAATTGGCTCATCAAGCCATTTACGATGGCGGGGCTTGGATGGCTTTTCTTTAAAGTATTCTTTGCGAATTGGGTCGACCCACAATCGGCCAATGAGTATATCGCGGGCATGATTTTATTAGGTGTGGCGCCTTGTACAGCCATGGTTTTTGTCTGGAGCGAGCTTACTAAAGGGGATCCCAACTATACGCTTATACAAGTGTCCGTAAACGATGTAATCATGGTGTTTGCATTCGCCCCTATTGCCGCATTGTTGCTTGGTGTCAGCGATATTCAAATACCATGGGAAACGTTGTTGCTCTCTGTCGTGCTTTATGTGGTGATTCCGCTATTAGCAGGTATTTGGACACGCCACCTATTTGAATCTCGCAAGGACGAGGAACATCTCCGTCATTTTCTTCATATTCTCAAGCCTTGGTCGATTCTTGGATTATTAGCCACGGTCATTTTACTATTTGGTTTTCAGGCAGAAGTAATTCTCGATCAGCCGCAAACTATAGCGCTGATTGCAGTACCGCTGCTGCTGCAAACTTATGGTATTTTTGGCGTTGGCTATGCTGCCGCCAAAATATTAAAATTACCATTCAATATTGCCGCCCCAGCTTGCCTAATTGGTGCTTCAAATTTTTTTGAACTTGCGGTAGCCGTCGCTATATCTTTATTTGGCCTGCATTCCGGTGCCGCGCTCGCCACTGTGGTCGGTGTATTAGTTGAAGTTCCGGTCATGTTATCATTGGTCGCTTTCGCTAATCGAACTCAGCATTGGTTCAGGAAAGACGCCAATATAGGTTGACGACATTCTGTTTTATGCCTTTCAGATGACGAAATGCATAATCTACGAGTTAAGGTCTCAACCGTGAATGCAGCGATCAACCTGTAAGAAACTACAACTATGATCCTATTCTACTAAGCAAATAACCAATAAAATAGACGACTACAGCCGCGATCCCACCGATCAGAAATGTTTCACCTCCCGACCGCCACCACGGGACCATTTACCAACGGCTTTTCGTCATGCCGATTGAGAAAAACGCAAGGCCTGTCAGGTAAATAGATATCTCGAAGGCATTGTCACATTAACTTCCTAGCAAAGAGATCGTGATTGAATTAATTTTCATTGATGCAAAAGATTTCCTATTCCCGGCACCGATTTCCACCTCATATCATTCAACATGCAGTTTGGCTTTATGCTCGATTTACGCTGAGCTATCGGGATATCGAAGATCTGTTGGCGGAACGAGGCCTAGATATTTCTTACGAAACCGTTCGGCGGTGGTTTTTGAAGTTAGGCGAACCAATTGCCTGAAATCTGAAAACCCCCCGCCCTACTCCCAATGATATTTGGCATTTAGACGAAATGGTCATTGTTATTCGAGGAAAACGGCATTTTCTTTGGCGTGCTGTTGATAACGAAGGTGAAGTTCTGGATTTTCTTGTACAATCCAAAAGAAACACGAAAGCTGCCTTGAAATTAATGCGGAAATTACTGAAGAAGCAAGGATTTGCACCAACGCAGATCGTCACAGATAAACTGAAGTCTTATCACAAGGCATTTCAAACTCTGGGCATGAGCGTCGAGCATATTGACAACAAATGATCATACAATCGAGCGGAAAACTCGCATCTTCCGGTCCGTCGAAGAGAGCGAAAAATGCAAAAGTTTAAGTCACCTGGATCCGCTCAAAATTTCTCAATATTCAATCCGCCACGTACAATACTTTCTATGTTCAACGCCACCTACTCAATCGAATTCACTTCAAGCAGCTACGCGATGAAGCTTTTGGGGTTTGGGCAGCTGCAAGCGCCGCTGCCTGAGAATTTGTAACTGAGGAAAATCTGCGTCTATTAGAAGTTAATGTGACAATGCCTGCAGCTAGCAATTGGACTACCCTAATTCAGTGATTATCAGTAATCCAGTTGTCGTTGTTTCAACAACTTGACCAGGTAGCACCAAACTCGTTGTCGTTGGTTCTTCAATAAGCAAGGGTCCATCAAGTTGGCAGCCCGCAAAAAGCAACGCACGATCATAGACAGGGCACGATAACCAACCAAGACCCGGGCCAAAGAATACATCGCGAGTACTTTTCACCGCACCACTTGGCAATTGCTCCATCTGCGGGATCTCTCTCAGTGCAATGATATCGCTCTTATGTTCTGCTTGAAGATGCAGATTGGTAATTTCTATAGGACTTTCCGGTAATTTAAAAGTATAGGCAGTTTCGTGTGTAGCGTGAAAGGTTTGTATAAAGCTCTGTACCGTATCATCGTACTGAAAAGCGACAGAAACCGAATGTTCCTGACCTTGATAGCGGGCCTCAACGGCGAAATGAAGGTTCAATGCGTCTACATCACTCGTATTAAATTGGTTCGCTGCCTGGACAACCAAATTCTGAAATTCCGAGCGGATTTTTTCCAACCCCATGTTATCCACTTCACAGAATAACGTCCGCCGCAGATCAGTGCGCGGTAAGGCCGAAAGCATACCCCACGCAGAAAATACACCAGGATAAACCGGAATCACCGTTGATTTTACGTTTAGCTCCCGTCCCAATTTAGCGGCGAGCATCGGTCCAGCACCTCCGCTTACTATTAAAGATAGATCCCTAGGATCATGCCCACGTTGTACAGTGACAAGCTTTAACGCATTGATCATATTTGCATGGGTAATACGAATAACTGAGCTTGAAGCCTCTTCAACCGAGCAATTTAGGGTATCAGCAATTGATTGGAATGCAGCACGCGCATTGGTCACGTTAAGAGACATTTTCCCGTTGGCAAAATTCTCCGGATTAAGAATTCCAGTGACTAACATTGCATCTGTTATTGTTGGCGAAATGCCGCCACGCCCATAACAAACCGGACCGGGTGTCGAACCAGCACTTTCAGGTCCAACATTCAGATGTCCCGCTTGATCCATCGAAGCAATAGACCCGCCGCCTGCACCAATTTCAACAATATCGACGACTGGTACCTGAACTGTATAGCCAGGGGAAAAACGGCTCCATTCAAGTTTGTATTCGGGGACTATCTGCGGGCGTCCATTTCGAATTAACGAGCACTTCGCCGTTGTGCCGCCAACATCTAACGATAATACATCAGGCGCACCAATTGCCTGGCCAATTCTAACGGCACCAGCAATGCCACCTGACGGTCCGGATTCGACGAGCGTCAGCGGTTGCAATCGAACGTCAGAAAATGACGCCACCCCACCATTGGATTGCATCGCGTATAGCGGGCAATCGAGCCCAGTTTTCAATAGCTTTTTCTCGAGGCTTCTGAAATATTTATCAATAACGGGCTGAACATACGCGTTTAAAACCGCCGTACAAGTGCGCTCATATTCACGCCACTGCCGTGAAATTTGACTACTTGTAGATACCATTACTCCGGGTAAAAAAGAGCGCAGTAAGTCGGCGCAGCGGACTTCGTGCCTATCGTCAACATAGCTGTGTAAAAAGACAACAGCGACGGCCTCAATATCCGCTTCTCGGCAGATATCAGCGACATCGGCGACATCCGATTCATCTAACGGCGTGATAATGTTGCCTACCCCGTCAAGACGTTCAGTGACTTCAAGGCGGTAGCGACGTGGAATATAGGGCGGAGGTGTTCTGGCCTTGAGATTATACAAATCAGGGCGATTGCCACGGCCAATCTCTAAAACGTCCCGAAATCCACGTGTTGTGATAAGCGCCGTCTTAACACCTTTCCACTCGGTGATCGCGTTAATCACTGTAGTCCCACCATGCACAAAAAAATCGATGGCGGCCGGGTCAAGATTGTTCGTTTCTTTTGCATCGAAAATGGTATTAAGTACGCCAGTAGACTGGTCATCTGTCGTCGTTAGTGTTTTCCCAAACGTAATTTGTCCTGTCGTTTCATCATAAGCGATCAAGTCAGTAAATGTGCCGCCAACGTCTGTTGCTAACCTGACCATAAACCTATTTCTCCTTGCTCATCTTAAGAGTAGCTGGGCTGAGATCATATGACTGGCTGGCTTCTTCTATGGTTATCAAACCATCAGCAATATCTGCCTGTACATCGGATATCAAGCGATCTTCTGGACGCCCCCAAGCGCCGCCACCACCAGTGATAACCCGAACACTATCACCACGCTCGAGATGCCAGTCGGGATGATGATGTACACGAGTGGGCGCATCGTTGCCAGGTGTTCGAACCTCAACAAAATTACAGCTTCCTACCCCGCCACCATCCATCCCCCAGGGTGGCGTTTTGTTGCGACTGATGCCACAAAAGAACGAGGCTTCGTCTGTGCGCATTTCATATTCACGGATCAAGCCGTAGCCACCACGATGTCGTCCCGCGCCTACCCCACCATCAGTATTAAACCCATAGCGCCGCACGAGAATAGGTAACTTTGCCTCTAATAACTCGATCGAGTGATTATACGTATCGCCATCAGTCAGGGCGATCAGCGCGTTGGCTCCATCACGATCAGAGGTCGCTCCCCAACCACCGTGCTGCGGCTCGATATGTACAAATAGCTCGCCGTTTTCCTTTTTTCCAGTCAAATAGAGTACGGATAAACTAGTATAGGATCCAGCAGAAAACTGCTCAGGTTTTAGCGGTGCTAACGCGCGCCAAACAAGTTCTGAGGCATGCACAGACCCTTCGTAATACCAGCCTGTCGGAGCAGGCTTATTTGCGCTAAAAACTGTGCCTTCTGGAACAACAACGTCCAATGGTGAAAACCAGCCTTCATTCGATGGCGCGCCTGGATCGACAAGGGCCTTAAAGACTGTTTTCACGGCCGATTCCAAGGCGCCCCGTGTGCAGTTGATCGGCCCTGCTGTCGTTGGTGCGCAGCCAGTAAAATCAGCCGTCATACTATCGCCCTCAATGGTGACACGCACACATACTGGAATTGGATCATCTGTAACACCGTCGCCATCTATAAGGTCTTCGGCTTCATAAACACCATCTGGGAGTTCAGCGATCACACGGCGACTACTCTTAGAGCTGCTTTCGGTGATCTCGTCAAAAGCCGCACTAACTGTTTCAAAGCCATATTTTTCGGCACTATCGCAAAGATTTCGTTCAGCAATTCTGACCGTTGCAATTTGGGCGCGCAGATCGCCCATCGCCAAATCTGGCATACGAACGTTTTCTTCAATCAGGCGGACGAGGTCGTCATTGAGTTTATCATCGCGAGCAATGCGTATCCCGGGAAGGCGCAAGCCCTCTTGGAAAATAGACGTAGCATCAACGGGTAGGCTACCCGGCACGGCACCACCGATGTCTAACCAATGCGCGACAGTAATCGCATAAGCTAACAGTTGATCTCCGACAAAGATAGGTCGGACAACCGCCACATCATTTGGATGTGTCCCGCCCGCAAATGGATCGTTGGTAACGAAAATATCTCCAGGCGCAATATCGTCTTTGTAACGCGCCGCCAAAGTTCGCACTTGATAAGCAAAGGTGCCCGTGAATAAGGTAATGCCGTTTGACTGTGCAATCAAATCGCCATTTGGCGCGCAAATACCACAAGCAAAATCCAGCACTTCATAGACGATAGGGCTCATGCTTGTTCTTGTCATGATGATGCCCATCTCATCGACCGTTGCCAACAATTTACCGGTTAGTATTTCGACAGTTATTGAATCGACATCAGCATTTGGCTCCGGGCTTTGTTGCATCAATTTCTAAGCCCAATCAGCATTAAGATAGCCCGTTGCCACATTAAGCGCACATTGCCATCCGGATTTTCGGATACTGTCATTATCAATCTGGAATATATGGATTGGGGTACCATTAAGTACCGTTTCTCCTCTACAATTGTTACAAAAACACACTATAATCAAACAGTTCGTTTTACTTGGTTCTTATACGGTCTACAAAAACGGCGGCAATCACGACGCATCCCAAAACGATCATCTGAACATTCCCGTCAATTCGTGTCAGGTTCATCCCATTCGACAGCACCGTAACAAACACGGCACCTAATAAGACCGCCGGAACACCTCCAATGCCGCCGCGAAGACTAACCCCGCCAATCACGGCTGCAGCAATACTTTCCAGTGTAATATTTCCACCTAAATTCGGTTCACCCGAACCAGTACGCGCCGTCAACAACATGGCTCCAACTGCCGCCAAAACCGAGCAAATGACATAAGCATAAGTCAGGTACAAGCGGCTCGGTAGACCAGCAACCTTAGCGGCCTGGGGATTGCTACCCAAAATATAAAACCCCCGCCCGAACACTGTCCGTGTCAGAATTAAGTGAATGATTATGAGAATAGCCGCTGCAATAATAATTGGTGCAGATATGCCAAATACTTCCCCACTATACACCAAATTACTGAATTCGCGTGGCACGCCAAAAACAGGGCGGCCACCGGAAATCGTCGAGGCAATACCATAACAGATATTAAGCGTGCCAAGCGTTGCAATAAAAGGATTCACGTGCAAGACAGAAACACAGAACCCATTAAACGCACCAACAAGGGCGCCGAAGACTATACCCGCACAAACAGATAGGAAAATGGCCAGCGCTAGGGATTCCGGATTGGCTTCAACAATGCCAGTCATAATCAATGCAACCAGCACACTCACCGATGACACGCACATGCCTAACGACAAATCAAAGCCACGGGTCAAGATTACCACCATTTGCGCAGCGGCAAAAACGACCAAATAACTAGCTTGTGTAGCAATATTCAAGAGATTTGCTTCGGATAGAATACGCGGTTCGACAGCAGCAAAACCAAGCGCCATCAAGACAAGGCAAATTGGCATGAGCCAACGCATGATGAACGTTGTTATGCGTACACGTTGTCCCATTTGAACAGAAGCCGGCGCATCACTCACGAATTTTCCTCCGGTTACCATATTCCTCAAGTGCGACAGCAATAATTACGATAACGCCAAGAACAATCGTTTGAATTTTGCTATCAATCCTCACTAAGTTCATACCGTTCGTTACGATTGACAGAAACAATGCGCCCAACGTCACCAATTCAACGCGACCAATACCGCCTCGCAGGCTCACGCCGGCGATGACCGCTGCCGCAATAGATTGCAGCATTATGATATTTCCGCCAAGTGTCGCCTGACCGGATCCAACACGAGCAGTCAAGAGAACACCGGTGATAGCTGCCAAGGCACCACACATTGTATATGCCATAACTAAATAAGTTTTCGTCGACACACCAGACACCAGCGATGCCTGCAAGTTTCCGCCAATGGCGTAGATGTATCGCCCAAGTACCGTATACCGTTGAATAACCCAAACGATAATAACCAGCGCCAAAGCAACGTATACGGTTGTTGGCAAGCCCAGCCACAGCGCACGACCAAAACTCTTCACAAAAACTTTCGGCATTCCATAAACAGGAATACCGTTCGTTAAAAGTAAAGCAATACCAGAAGCAATCGAAAGCGTTCCCAACGTTACCATGAACGGTGAGACCCGAAGGAAAGCAACACATAAACCGTTTACTAACCCAACGGCCACTCCGCACCCAATGCCTGCCGCCACGCCAATGAAAATTACCAACCCGATATCATCTGGCATAATACCTAGTAAGTATGCCATTACCGTAGCCGTGACGGTACTGGAAAGGGCCACAACTGCACCGACGGAGAGATCAAAGCCGCCTACAATCAGAACCAACATTTGTCCGGCGGCCAAGATCGCCAGAAATGAAGTCTCTCTAAGCACATTGAGGATATTAAAAATTCCCAAAAACCGGGGTTCAAAAATGGACAAAGCAGCAACAATGACCACCAGCACTATAGGCAGTAATCCCATAGCTGAGATGGCCCTGACGAGATGGTTCACCTCTTTTTGGTGCAGATGGCCTGAGGCTAAATTATTGTTCACCACCTACTCTCCAACTTTTGATTTTGCTTCTTCATCTTGGAAGAAACAGGATAAGACTGCTTGTTCGTTTATATCATCACCTGTCAATTCCGCGACTAGCTTGGAACGATGCATGACATAAAGCCGATTGGAAAGATGTAAAACTTCCGGCAATTCAGACGAAACGAGAATGATTGCTGCACCATTGTTGACCAATTCTTTCATGAGATCGTAGACCTCGACCTTCGCGCCAACATCAATTCCAACCGTTGGTTCATCAAATAAAAATACATCGGTTTCTCGGGTCAATCCACGTGCCAACATGACTTTCTGCCGATTGCCTCCCGACAAATTGCCAACCGCGCGTTCAATATTTGGCGGACGTAACTTCAGCCTATCAACAATACCCTGAATAAGCTTTCGCTCGTTCAGTTTGTTCAGTATCCGCATCCATGAAAATTCCGCCAAATCAAGCGCTGCCATTGATGCGTTTTCGCGAATGGGTCGTTCTAGCGCTAAGCCTTCGGCGACCCGATCAGATGGAAAATAACAAGCACCCCTTTTCAGACTGATATCCGGTCGAGGGTGTAAGATGCGTTCGTCTTTAATAACAATTTCGCCCTCTTCTATGTTCTCAAGACCATAAACCGCACGGACGAGTTCTGATTTACCGCAACCAACCAGTCCGGCAATACCGGTAATTTCGCCAGCACGTGCGTAAATACTAACATCTTCGACCACATGATTGGCCAGAGTAAGGTTATTAATCTCGAGCAGCTTTCGCGTGGGCTTGTGGTCTATTTTTGGGAACAGAACATCAATTTTGCGGCCCGTCATCAATTCGACAAGTTCGTTCTCGCCGACATCCGCCGCATTACATGTTTCAATTTTGCGGCCATCACGAAGCACGGTGATTCTATCACCGATCTCTTTGATTTCGCGCATACGGTGAGAGACGTAGATAATACCGACTCCGTCCGCTTTCAGACGGCCAATCAACTCAAACAGCCTATAGGTTTCATTTTCAGTAAGCGACGCTGTCGGCTCATCTAAAATCAGCAACCTAACATCAGCGAGCAGAGCCTTGGCGATCTCAACCATTTGCTGATGCGCGCGCGACAACGATGACACTCGCTTTTTGGGATCTAGATCGAAGCCCAGCATCTCTATGACTTCCGCGGCACGTTTACTCATCATTCCTTTGCGTAAATATCCGGCAGAAGAGATCTCGCGACCCAGAAAGAGGTTTTCTTCAACAGTCAAATTTGGAATGAGTGAAAATTCCTGAAAAACAGGACTAATCCCCATGACGCGGGCACGGTGGGGGGTCAAATGTTTAATATTCTGACCATCATATTGGAAGGTCCCTTTGCCTGGCGGAAACGTTCCAGCAATGACATTTATAAGTGTCGACTTTCCAGCACCGTTCTCGCCAAAAAGGATATGTACTTCACCGCGACGTAAATCAAAATCGACGCTGTCCAGCGCCAGAACGCCTGGGAATTGTTTGGAGATGCCATGCATCTCAAGAATACTCGAAGAAGCTACCTCTCCCCCAGTTTTTGCTAGAGAGGAGGTAGCTGTGTTCGGCACTTGATCCGAATCGTTATTCATAGAGTTATGATTCTCTCAAGTCGTTCTTTTCTTATTTTACTGTCACAGAGTATTCCGGCTTCCATGTAGCTGGCGCAAGAACCAGATCCATGTTGATTTGGTCAGCATTCGCTTTTGCAATCATATCGGGGATTGGCTTAAGGAATGTTTTCAACTCTTTGCCTTCAAGGGCGCGGATTGCCATATCAACAGCAATCATACCTTCAAGAACCGGGTATTGTGTTGCAAAGCCGAGAATTTCACCATCATTCATGGCATCGAGCATTGCTTGGTTCTCGTATGAAGACATGATCATCATATCATCGCTACGACCAATTTCAGCGACGGCACCAATTGCTGCCTCAGCAGTCGGCGCTGAACCCCAAATGACGGTCATATCTGGATAAGCTTGCAAAGCATCTTGGATCAGCTTGAGCTGAACACCAACGCCCGTATCGCCGAACATTTCAGTTTCGATTTTCACATTGCTGCCATCGAGCGCCCGCTGAAAACCTTCATAAAAAGATTCAGCCCAACCGGAACCAGCAGGACCGGGGAAGGCGACGGCGCTTGCCGGCTTTCCATCAAGATGATTTAGGAGATATGTTCCAGTTTGCTCACCCATGGTGTCAAACTCAACGTACATTTTCGCTGTGGTTTTTGCCTCTTTTACCGGGTTTACCGTCGCAATAAGCGGCTTACCAGCTGCAATGCTTTCTTCGAATTTCTTGGCAAGGCCGGCTTCGGATATCGGGCCAACAATGATAGCGTCTGCGTTGGAAGCCATACAGTCATCAATTTGCGACAACTGACGCGGGAGGTTCTCGTAACCACCGGCTTCAAGCAATGTCATATTAACACCTTGGCGCTTAGCTTCGGACACGATGCCGTAAGCAACAGCAACCCAGAAGCTATCTTTCATGTGTGGGAAAGAAACGCAAAGGTTCCAAGGTTTAGATGCTTTTTCCAACGGCGTATATGTGGTTTCCACATTTTTACCAGAACTGGCATCATAAACCTTAACAGGCCACCATTGGTCGGCAGCTTGTGCACTTGCTGCGGTAAGCGTAAAAGCGCCTATAGCAACTGCTACTAATGATGTTTTAAGATTTGTTTTCATTTTTCGCCTCCTTGTGTTGCACTTGTTTTTAGGCGGCGGTAAAAAAAATCTTACAAAAGACTTCCTGATGATCTCATTCAGTCTTAATCAGATGCTTTTCTTAATCATCTTTATTTACCGGTCGCCTTCGTTCTTACATTTTAATATTCGTGTCGCAGGCATCTTAAGTTAAAGTTAGGGGATCTTCCTCGCTCAAGCTAATAATCATATTAGCGTTTCCTTTGTCATTGTAAAATCTGAAAATCAAAACACTCATATCGTTTTTTTCTATATTGAGTTTGAAAATTTTCTGCCGAAAAAATACATTTTTTGATAATAAATAATACGGCTAACCTAGGATGGCGTTCGCCTCGTCCAATCCTCGTTCAATGCGATCGAACATTTCATTAATTTCTTTCTCGGTTATAATTAGCGGAGGGCAAATCCCTATACCATCACCTGGCATTGGTCGAAGTATGAGTTTTTGACCGAAGATTTTTTCAACCGCTAACGGTGCAGCTTTCGCACCGGCAGGATATTGCTCTTTCGTGAATTTATCAGCCACCAGCTCTAAGCCGCCAATTAATCCAACCCCTCGCGCCTCACCAACCAACGGGTGTTCCCCTATTGCCTTAAGTCGCTTTTGAAATTGCGGCGTAATATGTTGAACGTGACTTATGATATCATCGTCCTCATATATTTTTAGTGTTTCTAGCGCTACGGCAGCAGCGACCGGATGTCCACCATACGTATTTCCCGTTCCAAAAGTACCCAATTTTGTACTGTGTTCGACGAATGCATCGTAAATTGCATTCGTGATCAAAACAGCCCCGATTGGTAAGTAAGACGAAGAGAGTTGCTTGGCACAGGTTAGAATATCTGGCCTGATGCCATAGGTATCCGATCCCCACATTTCGCCGGTGCGACCAAAACCACAAATTACTTCGTCAGCAATCATCAGCACATTGTGTTTCTTCAAAACTTTCTGAATTTTTTCGAAATAGGTTTTCGGCGGGGTCATGACCCCGCCGGCGCCCATGACAGGTTCAGCGATTAAAGCGGCGACCGTTTCCGGGCCTTCATCCTGAATTTGTTTGTCAAGGTTTTCTGCCAACCGAGTGGCAAAATCTTCTTCTGATTCACCGTCTTCGCCATAGCGATAATAACACGGCGTGTCAGTATGGATTATGCCATCAATTGCTGGCAGGTCCCAGCCATCTTGCACATAAGGCAGTGCGGTCAACGATCCTGCGGCTACCGTTACGCCATGATAAGCGCGCTTGCGGGAAATAATCTTTTTCTTTTCCGGTTTACCAATGGCATTATGATAATACCACACCATTTTGATAGCTGTATCAACTGCTTCTGAACCAGAATTGACCAGATAAACCTTACCCAAGTCACCCGGCGCCAACTCAATCAGTTTTTCAGACAGGTTGATAACTGGAACAGTTGCCCGGTGGGAAAACGAATGCGAAAAAGGTAAGATATCCAACTGATCCTTAATAGCTTTCACTAAACGTTTTTCGCTATAGCCAAGTCCGGTGCACCAAAGCCCTGCCAAGCCTTCTATATACTGATTATCCTGGTCATCATAAACGTAGATGCCCTCGCCTCGCGTTATAATCAAAGGGCCCTTTTCTTGATGTGCAGCCAGGTTAGTGTATGGGTGCAGCGAAAACGCCAAATCGCGGCCAGCAAGAGAATTAGGTACATAGTTCATCAGCATATCTCCTTGTAAGAATACCCCTTCAGATCAAGCCGCTAACTGCATTGCGACCATTAATCTGGGGCATCGCGTATTTATAAGCGCCGTATTGACTACTCTTTTTGATCGTGCGTAAGCACATATGAAGCAGACTTATCAAGTTTAGCTCTCCAGCCTGGCTGAACAACAATTGAAGTCGTCGTCTCCTCTATAATCGCTGGCCCCAAAATCTCCGCACCTGCGCCAAGTTTGTTACCGTCATAAACAGGGGTTTTAGTTTTTATGCCTCTGGCTGAGAAGATCGCTTTTCGATGATTTTTAATTGCTTTTTCTACCTTTTCACCTCGTCCAAGTATAAGAGGGTTAGGTTTTTCAATACGGCCATAGAGCGTACATTCGACATTCACCACTTCGACAAAATTGTGTGGCTCGGAGTAAGTGTAAAGTTCTTCGTGGCGTTTATGGAAAGCCATTTTGACATCTTCAATTGTTTTGTCATTGATTTCAAAATTACCAATTTCAACCGTGCACTCATGCACCTGTCCAACATAGCGCATTTCAATACTTCGTTTAACATCGATTTGGGGCTTCTTAAAACCGTCAGCGAGAAGATGCTTCTTCCCTTTCGCTTCAAGTTCTTTAAAAAACTTATTGATACGCTTATTCGGCGCGCTCCCTTCAAGCCGTACCGGACAGGTCGCCATAAAGTTATATTTTACATCCGAAATAATCTGACCAAACGCACATAGGCCAGACGCCAACTTATTCAAAATGACTGTTTTAACACCCATTTCAGAAGCAAGAGCAGTGATATGGGCAGCGGTCGCACCACCTGCACCAACAAAAACGAAGTCGCGCGGATCATAACCACGCTCAACAGACACGCGACGGATACCGTTCACCATGTTATTATTTACGATGGTGTACATCCCATAGGCCGCGTGTTCTATCGAAATACCAAGAGGATCTGCCACATGAGTTTTAATAGCTTTGCGAGCCTTATCTATATCGAGCGGTAGTCGCCCGCCGATCAGTCCCTCGGGGCTCAAATATCCAAGCACAAGATTTGCGTCAGTTACCGTAGGCAACTGTCCACCCTTGCTATAACACGCGGGTCCAGGGTCTGCGCCCGCACTTTGCGGGCCCATTTGCATGAGGCCCATTTCATCAATGCGACCAATCGATCCGCCTCCGGCGCCAAGCGTTTCCACTTGGATCATCGGCACGCCGATTCTGTAGCGCAAAAAGTCAATATCTTTGTTTAAATTCGTGACGCCGTCTTTTGTCAATGTAATGTCGAACGAAGTACCTCCCATATCAACTGTAATGACATTTTTGCTGTTGAAAGGTTCTGCGACATAAAGCCCAGCTTGCGGTGCTGAGGCCGGGCCTGAATTGATCGCGTAAACTGAGCGATTACCCATGACCTCGCCAATTGCAAGGCCACCATTTGACTGGAAATAACGGACAGGATATTTGGCTCCAAGATTAGCAAAATACTTATCCACAGATTCCACATAGCTTCGCAAAATAGGAGCAAGATAGGCGTTGGTGATTGCTGTTGAGGTACGCGTATATTCTCGAACTTGTGGATACAATTCACTTCCAACGGTTAGAATAACTTCTGGCAGCATTTCACGCACGATCTCAGCCGCTCGGCGCTCATGGTCCGGATGCAACACGGACCACACAAAAGAAATGGCGACACTTTCGACACCTTCTCTCTTAAACAAACGGCATGCAGTTCGAATATCGGCCTCTTTCAACTGTGTTTTTACCGACCCATCAGAAACAACGCGTTCGCGGATACCTTTGCGAAGATAGCGCGGCACTAACATCGTTGCCGGAGGATAATCAGGATCGTAGCGATAACCATCTTCTTTGTGACCCAATCGGATCTCAATAGAATCTTCGTGACCGGCAGTACAAATCAAACCTGTTTTGGCGCCTGTATGTTGAATGAGCGCATTCAGCCCCACAGTTGTACCGTTGATACAAAGATCACAATTTGAGACGATCTCTTCGATACTTTCGCCGATATCTTCCGAAATCAAATCAAGCCCCGATTGGATTGCTTCCCTTGGGTCAGAAGGCGTTGAAGGTGTTTTGTACAGTTTAATCTCGCCGTTTTGTTCCGCTAGGACAAAATCTGTAAACGTGCCGCCAGCATCAACGCCAAGACGATATTTCATACGCATGTTATTCTATTTCCCTTTAGTCCAACAAAATAGCTAGGCAGCAATGGATTTAGCGCGCAGCGTCTCCGTCGCCGCCGCATCCACTTCCAGGGTTTTCGGGTTTTTGAAGACCACGCCATAGTCACCAGCAGCGCCCTTAATCGACACCAAACCATTCTTAACGTCATCCACCACATTCGGAATCTCACGCTCAAACGGATTTCCATAACCGCCTCCGCCCGGGTTCATATTGGTAACAGTGTCACCAGGCTGGATGCTATCAATGACGTTCTCACGTATTATCTGAATTTTCCCTTTGTGTTTCACCTCGATGTGTCCCACTTTTTTATCGACAAGAGTCGATCTCGCACCAGCGGCGCCCATAGCCGGAATGTGGCGTCCCTCACCAAAAGTGATGAAGGTCATCTCGCTATCCAAAGGTTCGACCTCCCAAGCTGTTCCAGATCCACCCCGATATTTCCCTGCGCCGCCAGAATCTTCCATCAACGAATATTTATGAATCACGATCGGGTAAGAATATTCTAAAAGCTCGACATCCCCAGATGTTAAGGCGCCGAAACAGCACTGTGGTCCGCACGCGTGCCAGCCGTCCTGTTGTGGTGTCGCACCAGCACCTGAAATCATGCTCGCTAACACCATTGTGACGTATTCTTCGTCATGTCGTTTGTCCCATCCGGTAATATTCAAACCGTTTGAATGACCCCAAGACGCTGATACTTTCGACGGCATCGCATGTTCAAATGCTAAGCGAACTGCGTCGGTTAATGTCTCCATTGGGGTTGTCGTACAATTCATATGCGGAGCAGGCTCCATCGCGTTACAAAGCGTTCCTTTAGGCCCCATGTCGACGCTGATACAGCGATACAGCCCTTCATTGTACGGGGGTGGTAGCTGCGCATACATCATAAGCCCGAGATACACGCCTGAGTAAGAGTTCCCCTCATAGGAATTGATGAAATACGGGATCTGCGGCGGGCTTGCAATTTCAATATGGCAGGCATCATTTTTGATGGTTACGGTCGCCGTAATATCAATGTCACCGAAGCCGTGACCAGCATCTTCAAGAACTGCCGTTCCAGTATATTTGCCATCCGGCACGGTCGCAATTAACGACCGCATGTGTTGTTCCGCCATCGACAGAAGCTCGGCGATACAAGCGTCAACTTCGTCCATGCCGTATTTCTCGATCAAATTTGTAAGGTTCCGTTCGCCTACTTGGCAGGCACCTATCAATGCGTTGAAATCACCTTCCTGATCGCGACGCGCACGCATGTTAGTCAAGATCATATTTAACACATCTTTGCGTGGCTTGCCTTTATCCCAGATTTTAACCGGCGGAATCCGCAGGCACTCTTCATAGATTTCCTTTGCATTTGGATTATAGCCAGCTGGAACTGGCCCACCAATGTCCGTCAGATGTCCTTTGCAAACAGTCCAGTATCGGAGCTTGCCGCCATAAAATACGGGCTTGTAAAAACAAACGTCGATTGCGTGGCTACCACCATAGGCTGGGTCATTATGCAATATAAGGTCGCCTTCGTGAATATCGTCGCCAAAGTATGCAGCGACAACTTTCATCGCAGGGATCAAGGATCCCAAATGGATAGGAATGTCTTGCCCCTGCAAGATCATCTCGGGTTCACCATTAAAAAGGGCTGTCGAGTAGTCGTGCGCCAAATTGAACACGCTGGAGCGCGCGGTTTTCTCAAGGGATAACGTCATCTCTCTTTGTGTGGTCTCCAGGATGCCACGAACAACAGATAATGTGATTGGGTCAACCTTGCTCTTATTTTTTGCCTTCTTTGCCATAATAACCTCTTATTGAAAAAATATTATCCGCTGCCGCAACAGCCCTTTTCCTTTTTAAGCTATCTCAATGATTCCCTTATCTTATTGAGCATATCCCTCCGATTTTGACGCGCTGCAAGCGCCTCTTCCATATCTACTTTGACGAAACGGGTTTCGGAATGCGGTTGAAGTTGTCCAATCAAATCCATATCAGCGGAAATCACGGTACCAACCATAAAATACCCGCCGCCCGACACTGCATCACGATGCAGAACGATTGGTTCTGTGCCACCCGGCACTTGGATCGATCCATAAGGATAACATCCATCAACAATATTTGACGGATCAGAACCCGCGCCAAATGGACGCTTTCGTTCGTTGAATTGAATGTTCTGACCACCTTTGAAACGATACCCGATACGGTCAGCTTCAGACGCAACTTTCCATATATCAGAAAAAAAGTTAGCTCCTGATTTCTCGGTAATCCAATGCCAGTAAAGCCCCGGTAGAGCCCTTAACTCGGCAGGGTCACCTGGCAGACGCCGAAGCTCCAGCGCCACAGATCTTCCACTACCTGCCCCCAGGCTTTTTGACAACAATTCCAGTTCATCGTCTTTAATCAGCGGTCGACCTTCATGACCGCCAAGCGCGCCGAGAGCATAAGTTGATCTGCTGCCTAACACTACGGGAACGTCTATGCCGCCGGAAATAGCGATATATGCTCGCGCCCCGGATTTTAGGTAATCAAACGACAATACCTGACCTGCTTTTACTTCAAAAGACGACCATGAGTCGCGCACGTCACCATCAACTTTTGGCGGCAAATCACCGCCAGTGACAGCAACTGTCGCATCGGTAGTGAATTCTAGCTCGGGGCCCATAAACACCGCTTCAAGAACAGCCGCACCTTCATCATTGCCAACAAGCATGTTGGCAACCCGGAGCGCATAGCGATCCATGCCACCCGAAATCGGAATACCTAAATGATAATAACCAGGGCGTCCAAGATCCTGAACTGTGGTCGCAAGTCCCGGAGAATTGACTTTAATCGCCATAGAGAGCCTCCTCAAGCTTGTGATTGTAGGCATCGATGTCTTTATTGAAATCATCGAGAGAAAATGTGACTGATTTCACTAGTGGCTGGTAAGTTCCAGCCTCTACATCGGCAGCGATTTTGTCATGTGTCGCATGATCGATTGGCGCGAACTTGACAATGTCACCGGGCCTAAAAAACACCATAAAATCTTTTAGGTAGCTGATTTCCTGTTTGGGATCATAAATTGGCAGGGGTGTCACACCAAACATCTGATAACCACCAGCACCTCGCACCGAATAGATACAGGAAAAACATCCTCCGTAACCTACCGTCAGTTTTGGTGTATCCGTGCGAGGCCTGAGATATTTCGGCACCTCAAGCTGGCGAGCGCGATCAACCATCTGATAAAGAAACGGTAACCCTGCCACAAAGCCGACCATTGAAACAAACCAAGGTGCGGCGTGGTGCGCCTTTATAAATTCATCAGCATTATCAAATCCATTGATCTTCGCCGCATAATCAAGGTCAGTACCGCTGGGGTCCTGATGGCGCTTTCGAAAGCGCATTAAAGTTTCGTGCGTCCACGGGTCTTTATAGAAGACTGGCACTTCAACAATTCGTGTTTCAATAATATGATCAGCATGTTCCGCTGTTTTTTCAATTTCCTTGAGTTCTGCTAACATCTCGCTAGGGCTGATCACATCAGGGTCAAACTTGATCTGGAAGGACGCGTTTGCCGGACATATTTCTGTAACACCCTTTATTTTCTTGTCACGGACGCCGTTCGTCATCGACAAGCTTTTAAAAAAGGCTTCGAGAGACATTTCTTCGTCTACCTCAACAAAGATGTGTTCATCGCCGCCGAATGTGTATCTCGTTTTCATAAATTACTTACCTTCCCAGTTATACCTGTTAGGCCAATTTTGCTTTGTTTTTCTCCAACCAACCCTCAAGCCATCGGGTGTCAAACTTTGCATGACGAATTTCCTCATCCGCAGCCAAGGCAATAAACAATGGTTTTGTCGTTTTCACACCTTCGATTTTGAGTTCATGCAGAGCGCGTTGCAACCGATTTATTGCTGCGTTTCTGTCTTCGTCCCAAACGATCAACTTACCAAGTAGTGAATCATAAAAAGGAGGAATGGCATATCCTGCATACAGCATTGTATCAAAGCGAACCCCTGGTCCGCCTGGTGCAGTAAGTTCGCCAACGACGCCAGGGAAAGGCATAAAATCCATTGCCGGATCTTCCGCATTAATGCGAACTTCAATGGCATGGCCGCGCGCAACAATGTCTTTTTGGGTATAGCGTAACGGTTCTCCGCCAGCGATACGGATCATCTCACGAACCAAATCAATTCCGCAAATCAATTCCGAAACAGGATGCTCGACCTGAATGCGAGTATTCATCTCTATGAAATGAAAATCCTGTGTCTTATCATCGTATAAAAATTCGACTGTGCCTGCACCTTTGTAATTAACTGATACAGCTAATGATACGGCTGCGCGGCAAAGTTCGGTTCGAACGTTCTCTGGTAGCATTGCCGCAGGAGCCTCTTCCCACACTTTCTGGCGTCGACGCTGTAGAGAGCATTCGCGCTCATAGCAATGAACAGCGTTAATACCGTCGCCTAATACTTGCACTTCAACATGACGTGCCGCGTCAATAACTTTTTCAATATAGAGACCGCCGTCACCAAACGCTGCTTCGGCTTCGGCCTTTGCTTGTGGAGCTTGGTGTTCAAATTCAGTCATATTGCCAACAATCCGGATCCCACGACCACCGCCACCAGCGGCAGCCTTGATCATCACGGGAAAGCCCGTTTTATCGACAACCGCACGGGCTTCTTCTATATCTTGTATGCGACCATTACTACCGGGTACAGTCGGAACGCCAGCCTTTGCGGCGACTTGCCGCGCCGATACTTTGTCACCCATCATGCGAATCGTGTCGCCGCTCGGTCCAACAAAAATCATTCCTGCTGCGACCACAGCGTCTGCAAAATCAGCATTTTCCGAAAAAAACCCGTACCCCGGATGAACCGCATCGGCCTTGGTGTTTGTCGCAGCTTCGATAATTGCGGAAACATTCAAATAAGATTTTGATGCCTGCGCGCCACCTATATTAATGGACTCATCTGCTATCTTTACCGCAAGAGAGTTAGCGTCAGCATCACTGTACACCTGTATAGTATGAATGCCCAGTTCCTGCGCAGCACGAATTATCCGTACCGCAATTTCGCCGCGATTGGCGATTATAAGCCTACGAATAGTCATGATACGCCCTTTAACATCCTAACGTGATTTATCTTAATTGCTTGCTATTAGTCAGACAGTTCAAGTATCGGCTGCCCGGCCATCACCGCGTCTTCATTTTCAATTAGAAACGAACTTATCGTTCCACTGACATCCGACGTCACTTCGTGGAATGACTTCATTACCTCTACCAAGCCAACGACGTCACCGACAGCGACGCTATCGCCTTCAGTTTTGTATACGGGGTCGTCTGGAGTCGGCTTCCGATAAAACGTGCCGGGAAGCGGAGATAGTACTTGTTTATTTGTCATTATTCCTCATCCATCACCAAAAATTTTACGATTGTTTTCCTGTAACATTAAGTCTTAATCTGCCATGTACGGTTGGATTGCCTTGCGAACAGCTGTCGCTATTTCAACCGCATTGGGTGTATCTGAATGTACGCAAATCGAATCTGCGCGTACAGCGATCTGGTTCCCACCAATTGTTGTTGCCTTATCTTCGTTAATTGCTTGAAGGCATTTAGCCGCAGCGCCGATTGCGTCGAACGCTTCGTGGACTTGAGTGACGATTAAACTGCCGTCATCATTATAGTCTAGATCTGCGTAAAACTCAGACACAAATTCATGCCCACGCGCGGGATACACCGTTTCATGGAGCGTGCCGATCATTCCAAGCAATGGAACCTTGAATACGTCAGCGGCATCACAAACGGCATCCGCAATATGCTCTTGTCTAGCAGCCATACCGTAAAGCGACCCGTGCGGTTTGATGTGATTGAGACTCATACCCTCTGCGTCAAGAAATCCCTTCAACGCGCCAATCTGATAAATCAGGCAATTCGCCATCTCTTCGCGCGACATCTTCATTTCGCGGCGACCAAATCCTTGAAAATCTGGCAAAGATGGATGTGCCCCAACTTTGACACCACACTGCTTCGCTAGCCGAACAGTTTTTCGCATATGATTGAAATCCGATGCGTGAAAACCGCATGCAACATTTGCAATCGAAATAAGAGGCATTAGACCTTCGTCATCACCCATTCGGTATAGGCCGAAACCTTCTCCCATGTCACAGTTCAACGTAACCGCCATTATCTATTTCCTTATCGTGTTACATCGGCATTATTAATATCTGGAGTTTGGCAATGATTAAGTGGTATTGTAAAATATAAAAAAGCGCTTAATGATATCGATTTTATAGATGCAGACTAGGATCCAATTATGCCGTTAACGTTGAAACAAATTCGATACTTCATCGCCGCAGCGGATTTTGGACAAATTTCTCTAGCAGCTAAACAATTCAATATTTCTCAGTCAACAGTGACAGCGTCAATTCACCAACTAGAAGAAGACGTTGGAGTGCCATTATTTGAACGCCTGCCGTCAGGTGTCTCGCTTACCAATGAGGGAGCGCGATTTTTACAGCATGCTCACAATATTATGGCCGCCGTCACCGAAGCGGTCCAAACTCCGTTGTCAACCGAAACCAATTTATCAGGGAATATTCGCGTCGGTGTGACCAACACTGTTGCAGGTTATTTTATGACGAAGCTCTACGTTCGCTTCACGCGAAGTTATCCAAACCTTAAGCTTGAAATGTTTGAGCTGCCCCGCCCCAAGATAGAAACCGGCCTTCTAAAAGGTGGTCTCGATATTGCGGTCATTCTGGTGTCAAACCTTAAAGATAAGCAACACCTTGAGTATGAAACTTTGCTCCGCTCGAAGCGCCGCCTTTGGCTGCCGTCAAATCATCCGCTATGTGAAGCATCAACCATCACTTTTAATGACGTTTCTCAAGAGCCCTACATCATGTTGACCATTGATGAGGCCGATCAAACGGCCGATAAATATTGGATACCATCAGGACTTCGCCCAAAAACAATTTTTACAACGTCAGCCGCAGAGTCCGTGCGAAGTATGGTAGCCGCGGGCATGGGGGTTACAATCCTGTCTGATATGGTTTATCGCCCGTGGTCGCTTGATGGCCAACGGATAGAAACTGTTAATCTTTCAGAAGATATTCCAACAATGGATGTCGGTTTAGCATGGAACCCTGAGAACACGATGACGCCAATGACAAAAGCGTTCATGGATTTTATGAGTCTTTCGTTCAGTGGTGTCAGTTCAGATTAGATTGTTCTTAAAACAGCAAACTTTGCGGAGGTCGAAAATGAAGTTGAAGAATAAGGTGGCCATAGTTACCGGTGGATCGCGTGGAATTGGCGCGTGTATAAGCAAACGACTTGCTTTCGAAGGCGCAATTGTAGCGGTTGTTGCGCGGTCCAGAAAATCAGAAGCCGATGCGATCATTGAGTCTATTAAAATTGATGGCGGAAAAGCTTATGTTCATATGATTGATTTGTCGACACCCGCCAATTGTAAGCAGCTAGTTGATCAAGTGATCGCAGAAACGGGGCGCGTAGATATTTTAGTCAACAATGCCGGTATTTTTACGCCGACACCCATTGAAGAAACCACTGAAGAAATTTGGGATCGTCAGTTAGACATCAATCTCAAATCGGCATTCTTTCTGAGCAAGGCGGTTGTAGCCAATATGAAGCCGCGCGGAAGCGGCAAAATTATCAATGTAACGTCAATTGCTGGTGTTGGCGGTTTTCCTAACTCGGCTGCATATTGCGCTTCTAAGGGCGGGCTCATCAATATGACCAAAGCCATGTGTTTGGAGTTGGCAAAGTTCGGGATCAATGTAAATGCAGTAGCGCCCGGCAACATTAAAACAGAAATTAATGCAGACCTGCGAAAGATCGATGGTTACGACGATAAAAACGCCTCTCTCACGCCTAATGGCATCGGGCATTTGGATCCAGAAGAACTGACTGGCGCGGTTGTTTTTCTCGCCTCAGCTGACGCCAATTCTGTCCACGGTATAAACTTGCTTGTCGATGGCGGATGGTCTGCCTGGTAGCGGATTGACTCTTTTTGGAAGTTGCAATTAGATCTGGTACTTGAATATAATGATCTCGATCAAACATAATTTGGCCAAGAAACTTGTACGAATGGGCTGAGGCAAAATGACAAAACAAGCTGATCGCGCTGAAGTTCTCATTGTCGGTGCCGGTGTGTCTGGTGCTATTGCAGCGAAACATTTGGCCGAGGCAGGGGTTCGTGTTGTTTGCTTAGAGCAGGGTCGCAAAATCGAATCAGAAGAGTTTTACGGTGACAAACCGGAATGGGAATTGATGTCACAGAAGCGTTGGCACCCTAATCCAAATGTTCGCGGCCTGCCGACAGATTATCCGATCGACGTGTCAGAATCTGATGTTAATCCGCTGATGTACAGCGCTGTCGGTGGCAGCAGCATTATTTGGGCGGCTCATTGGCAGCGCTTCATGCCGTCAGATTTCCGCGTTCGTTCACTCGACGGTGTTGCGGATGATTGGCCGTTTAAGTATGAAGATCTTGAACCGTTTTATGACCTTGTCGATATCGAGATGGGTGTCTCGGGCTTGGCCGGCGACCCGGCCTACCCACCTATGTCGCCGCCGCCATTACCGCCCCACCCCATTGGTGCGATCGGCAAACGAGCTGCCAAAGGTATGAACGATTTGGGTTGGCATTGGTGGCCAGCATCACAGGCTATCCCGTCACGCCCATATCGGAACTTGAGCCAATGCGCGAGACGAGGAACTTGCATGCAAGGCTGCCCAGAAAATGCAAAAGCTTCGACCGATCTCACTCATTGGCCCGATGCGCTGAAATCCGGCGCTGTTCTGATCACCGGCGCCCGGGTGCGCCAAATCACCTTGAACGCGCAAGGCAAAGCGAATGGGGCAATCTATTTGGATCGTGATGGCGCCGAGCAATTGCAAACAGCAGATACAGTCATTATGTGTGCCAATGGCGTCGGCACTCCGCGCCTATTGCAGCTTTCGGCGACTGCTACACACCCCGACGGATTGGCGAATTCATCAGGCTTGGTTGGGCGCAATTTGATGATGCACCCGTTTGCCGCCGTCGTTGGATACTTTGATGAGCCGATGGAAAGTTGGGTTGGCCCTGCTGGGCAAGCAATACAGTCGATGCAGTTTTATGAAACTGATGAAAAGCGCGGCTTTGTCCGTGGTGCAAAATGGAATGCCATGCCAACAGGTGGTCCACTTGGCCTGCGATCTGTTTACGGCGGAAAACCGCTCGAGGATTCATGGGGAGCGACTCTACATCGATCTACTAAGAAGCGATTAGGCCGGTCTTTCGAATGGGGGATTATTGCCGAAGATTTGCCAAGTCTCGACAATCGAGTTGTCTTAGACGACACATTATTAGATTCCGACGGAATCGCCGCGCCTAAGGTGATCTACAAAAATTCAGAAAACACAAAACGTCTATTGGCCTACCACCTTGAGCGCGCAAAAGAAGCGATGGAGGCATCTGGTGCAACTGATATGTCGACAACCGAGTTGATGCGTGATTGCGGATGGCACCTAATGGGAACTTGCCGCATGGGAAACGATCCGAAAACTTCAGTCACTAACCAATGGGGTCAGTGTCATGACGTTCCCAATTTATACATATTTGACGGCAGCTTGTTTGTCACCTCATCTGGCTTTAACCCGACAGCCACCATCGCCGCAATCGCGTTGCGCTGCGTAGCTCATATGATTGAAAACCGTAGCACTGCAGCGGTGGCATTATGACCGATCAAATCTTAAAACCCATTGAACATGAAACGCTGGCCGCGCTAGCAGATGTATTGATACCTTCCGCAGAGTCGATGCCGGCATTTAGTGAACTTAAAGGGCATCAAAACCATGTAGAACGTGTGCTAATATTGCGCCCCGAACTGCAGGCCGACCTGCGCCGAGCTCTAGCGCGTGCTGATGCTTTGTCACCCAGCGATACAATTGAGAAACTAAATATGGACGACCCGCAGGCTTTTGGCACACTCGGACTCGTCGCCTCGTCGGCATATTATTTGGACGCCAGTGTTCGTAAACTACTTGGCTATCCGGGACAAATCAGTCGGCCAGCAAGCCCTGACGAAGAACACGATTATCTGCACGATGATATCTTGCAACCCGTTATTGCCCGAGGCCCGATATATCGAGAAGTGCCCGACTAAAGTGACAGAAGGACAGCGGCCTGATCACTTTTTATTTTTGGCACCTTACCGTGCCATCGTAAAAGCAGATGCGTTAAATCAAAAATTTGAATTTTCCATACTGCACTACATTGAATAGAATTTTTTGCTAGATATTCGTTATGTATTCCATTGTAGGAATACGTTGCTGGGAATTATCGCGAAATGCAAACAACAACCGACGAAATTTCGTCGAGCCCACTAATTTTTGCAAATAGTATCAAAGAGGCGCTTTCTGGTCTCAAATCAGCGGGCTCAAAATCCATACTACTTGCAGGAGGTACTTGGTTGATGCGTGCCGAAGCGCGTCAGGAAACCAACAATAAAGTGTTTGTCTCTCTTGCTGGTATTGAAGAATTGCACGTTACCGAGGTTAGTGAAGCCTCGATCAAGGTGGGCAGTATGGTCACACACGATGCATTGTCGAAAGCTGTCGTTGGCATGGAAGACCTAGCAGGTCTATTTTACGCAGCCAACAACTCGGCAAACCCCGCAATTCGTCTCATGGCCACTGTTGGCGGTAATATCTGTACGACCGAGTTTGCCGCCGCCGATTTACTCCCTGTACTTTTATCGCTTGATGCAACTATAGAACTGCAGAGTCTTTCTGGAACGCGAAAAATCTCTGTAGCCGATTTTGTTGCAAATGGGCGGCGATTGACGAACGCAGAATTGCTCACCCATATTCACATACCTCGCAGTGGTCGTTTTAGTTCACATACCCGATTGTTGATGAGAAAAGCTGGAGAATATCCAGTCGCCAACCTCAGTCTTTGCGCTGACTTTGACCATGGCGGCAAAATAAGTTTTGTCCGCATTGTTGTTGGTTCTGTAGAAATGCAGCCAAAACGTTGGATCGGATTGGAACGGACAATTCTTGGCGCAAGGGCTATCGAAATCGACGTTAAAGGACTAGCAAAGTCTCATGTCGATGAGTTTGAGGGTCGCGAGGGCACAGATGCTCCCGCTTGGTACCGCAAAAAAATATTGCCGGTTCTCGCCTCGCGTGCTTTTTCAGAGGCTGTCTTATCATACAATATGAGCGCCATATGATCATCAATCTGACCATCAACGGCGACACGAGAAATTATCACGGAGATCCTCGATCTTCACTATTGGAGGTACTCCGCAAACACTTCCACCTAACAGGGGCAAAGGCTGTTTGCAACGAAGGATTTTGCGGCGCGTGCACCGTTCACGTCAATGGCAGCCCCATAATGTCTTGCCTTCAACCAATCGGTGTCCTGGATGGCGCCGACGTCACCACCATCGAAGGCATTGCATCAATGGATGAACTCAACATCGTCCAGCAAGCTTTTGAGGACTTTGATGTAGTCCAGTGCGGCATGTGTTTTCCCGGCATGGTTATGAGCCTATCAGCATTTCTTAAAAAAAACCCGAACCCTAGTCGTGATGAAATAAAATTCGCGATGACAGGAAATATTTGTCGGTGCACAGGCTATGAACGCATTATTGATGCCCTGATGTCATTGCAGTCTCTTGAACAAACTCCGTCGCAGAAAAATGTAGAGGTGGCACCATGAGCAGCAAATTAAATTCAAGAGACGCCGTTATGGACTTCCCGCGCCGCGATGCACGAGACAAATTGCGCGGTCGCACCAAGTATACAGTCGACATCGGCGGCTCAGACGCCCTTCATGCTGTGCTATTACGAGCTACTGTCCCGAGCGCCCGATTGATCAGCATTGATACCTCTGAAGCAAAAAAAATGCCCGGCGTAAAGGCAATTTCAACCCATTTAGATGCACCGGGCCTACACGGTATTGGTATTTCAGATCAACCTATATTTGCCAGTAAAATTATCCGCTACCATGGTGAACCAATTGCCGCAGTGGCAGCCTTCACAAAGGCTCAGGCTGAAGCTGCAGTGGCGGCAATAAAGGTCACGCTTGAAATGGATCGCGCCCTTCTAACTATGGAGGAGGCGCTAAGAAAGGAAGCTCCGCTAGTTCACCCAAATTGGAAAAACTATGAGATCCTTTTGGATGGTGCCTCGCGAGGGGGAAACATCGCTTGGGAAGCAACCGTAGAGCGTGGCGATACAAAAGCTGCATTTTCTCGCGAAGATGTGTCAATTGTTGAAGGATGTTACCGGGTAGGGCGACAAAGTCACGTGCCTTTTGAGCCCCGGGCGGTAGTCGCATCATATGAGGATGGTCGATATCATATTCACACGTCGACGCAAGTACCGTGGACTGTTCGACACGTGACAGCAAAGGTGTTGGGTATTCCTGATGCACAGGTCCAAGTAACAGTACCTGCTGTCGGCGGTGGCTTTGGCCTAAAATTTGATTGTTCGCTGGAACCCTATGCCGCCATTCTAGCCAAGAAATCTGGCCGAAGTGTTTCGCTCTTCAACTCGAGGCGAGATGAGCAAATGACCTGCCTTTGCCGTGAAAATGCAGAAATCCGTATTCGCTCGGCAGTTACTAAAGAAGGTGAAATCGTAGGCCGAGAAGCAACTGTTTTGATGGATTGCGGCGCTTATGGAGGAGAACAAGTGTTCCTTACAAGCATGACGGCTCACACACTTGGTGGCAATTATAAACTCGGCTCGGTGCGTATTTCAAGTCGTGCGGTCTACACAAACACGCCGCCAAACGGTGCGTTTCGCGCGTGTAATGGCGTCTACAACACCTTCGCGCTCGAACGACATACTGACGAAATCTGCAAAGCGATTGAAATGGACCAGATTGAGTTTCGCCGCCGCAATGTTGTTGGCAACGCCGATATAGGTGCCACTGGGCAAGTGTTTGAGGGAAATGTTCTTGGGCCAATGCTTGAAAGAATTCTCGCGAAATACCCTGTTAACGACGTAGCAAAAAAACTTCCTGATGGTCGGCTATACGGACGTGCAACGACGGTCGGCACCTGGTTTGTTTTTGTTGGACCATCAGCGGCAACTGTCAATTTGAACTTTGATGGTAGTGTGACTCTTGTGACGTCAGGTGTCGAGATTGGATCCGGAACCATGATGCAATCACTACCACAGATTGTCGCGGCTAGTCTTGGCCTTCATCCAAGTGACGTGATAGTAAAAACAGCGGATACTGACGCTTCAGGCCGTGACTTGGGCGTCGGGGGTGGTCGCACAACAGTATCAATCGGCGCAGCTAGCGTGGCGGCTTGCGACGAAGTGAGAAACAAATTGCTTTCGGTCGCCAGCCAAATGCTACAAACGAAGGCTGATGATTTGATCCTAAAAAACAAACGGGTTGAAATCAAAGGCCACCCAGGATCCGGTGCAACCATTCAGACAATTGTACAACAAGCAGAAATTGATTTTGGCCCCATTTCAGGAAGCGGCGCCTTCACCAATCCTGGCGTTAAAGCGATGCCCGGTTGTGCATCAGGTCACTTTATTGATGCGCTAGATATCCCTGTTTTTACCGTACATGATTGTGAAGTCGCAGTTGACCCAGATACTGGACATGTCGATGTTATTTCCTACCGCATTGTTCAAGATGTAGGACGGGCTCTAAACCCTCGCGCCATCCATGGCCAGATCCAGGGTGGCGTTGTTCAAGGGTTGGGTTATGCCCTCCAAGAAGAAATTACTATCAATGCGGACGGTGCTTTTGACCAAACTAGTTTCGAAACATATAGGCTTCCGCTTGCAGGAGACGTGTTGCCGATAGAGTTTGAGCTGTTTGAAGGGGCGCCTTCAAGCGGGCCATTCGGTACAAAGGGCGCTGGCGAAGTCCCGATTTTGAATGTTGGCGCATCGGTTGCCTGTGCCGTTGCCAATGCAACGGGAAAAGCGATTTCCGAACTGCCGCTTACGCCACCCCGTGTTTTAGAGCTTTTAGATGATGACGCCTATGTCGGAATATCACTTTCACACATCAGCAACGAATGGCACAAAAATACACTCTAAAAGATATTGTCAGGTTACCCTTTCTAAATACCAAATCTTGATGCTTATCAAATAAATATTTTTTTGTTTCAAGGAACTAGGAAGTATTTAGAGTGTTGTCACATTAACTCAACACTTGTCCATTTTAGTCTTAATGAAAGAATTGATAAGCTCCTAAGTCTTTGAAATACAATAATCCACATTCTGATACTCATCGAGATATTGCGCATAGAAAGTTAATGTGACAATGCCGGTCGGCGCCCCTTTGCCTCACATAGGAAAGAAGCTCATCGCTGTCGGAAAGGTCTGGATTGAAATTTGTTTCTGCTGAAACCTTCACATCATGTCGGCCAAAGTTGCGGCCAGATCGGCTCCCAGAATAATTTTCTCTTCACTATCGGGTTGTACAAGCGCAGCCCAGTGCAAATGAACTTGATTTACGGATTTCAGGAAAGGCAAGGCATCGAATACGGCCCTTGCCGATTCCCACGATCCATTCCAACCCACTAGAATATGGTAACCAATTTCGGCGAATGTACCCGAATAAGGCACCAGCAATACCGGTCGACCGCATTCCATCAAGACGTCACCAGCGACTTCTCGTATATTTGCGTCATCTTTATCTTCATTTGCCTGGCCAAGGATAACCAAATCTGCCGCATGAGCACTTTTAATGACATTTTGTGAAATATTTGGGAGCTCAGACTCTTCTTGCCGCCATTCTGCGGAAATACCTTCGCCTGCTGTTACTTTTTCAAACAGCGCGCGAATTTTTAGCGCCTGTTCAAGATGATATTGCTTGTGAGGCAGTAAAGCTTCGCCGGGGATATACATGCCGATCGAAGGATGAATCTGAATTCCGGGGCAAACAAAAAGGCCAATTAAGTGGGCATCATAACAGCGACATTTAACGTTTCTTTTGACCTGTCAAGATTGCTAGCATGTACGAGGATGGTTTTGTAGCCCATAACTGATCCCCAATATTAGATTAATCTTTTCATTATAGGCGACCAAAAATAAGACGCTTTGATATGGATCAATCAGTGAACTTGGCGCATCAACGTTTCGAAATATGCGGAGAGATCTTCAAATTCGCTGAGGCTTAGCTCAAAGTTTGACATTGCCGGATGTCCCCCGCCGATCCCTTCGGCCGATGTTTCGCAAAGATTGCGTGAACATTATTTTTCTTCTGCTGCTTTCCAAGCCTGAAAGCCACCAGCTAAAGAACTAACATCCGAAAATCCCATATCAATCAGAGTTTTCGCAGCCAACGCAGAGCGCCCTCCACTAGCACAGTAAAGCACCAGTCGTTTCTCTGGATCCAAAGCGTCATTATAAGCCGGACTTTCAGGATCAGCCTGAAATTCCAGCATTCCGCGCGGCGCGTGGACTGATCCCGGGATGCCTCCGTCTAAGCCTCTCTCTACCTGTTCCCTGACATCGACAAGCACAACGTCCGGAGCATCCATCAAATATAGAAGGTCTTGTATTGATACTATTTCGATGACGGCGTTGGCTTCTGCAAGCAGCTGCTTAAATCCGTGGCGCAGTGTTGGTTTTTGCATTGACAGTATTCCTCAATTGAGATGTAAAAGTGGGTTAAGTCATTTTGCGCGTGTTAACACACAACTATCTATGTAGGGCAATTTCCCACAAAATATGCCACAAACGGGGAAATCCTTGCTCGGCATTGACATATATCAACGTTTTAAACCGCCAGGAATTTTCCTATGTAGCCGGTTAATTTGGCGTTGGGTATATGATTCAAATTCTTGGGAACATCTTTTGCCACACGCTTTGCAACATGGTTAGGCAACGCTTCTCGGATATCGCCAAGCGTGGTGGGTGCAGCAACGAGTATCAACCGATCAAAACAATCTTCCTTAAGCTTATTTTCCAAAAGGACCGCGACTTTACCTGCAAATTTTTTCTCTTCAAGACGGACAAGGTCTCGGGAAGGTTCCATAGCGTGTTTACTGGGTCCGTTGGAATCAAACGTCCGGCCTGAACGATCTGCCGCCAAGTCGTGGGCGTCCAAGTGATCCTGCTTTAAATCGAGGTCCCTGATTTCCACCAGACCATGACCCGGTCCATCATTCAGCAAGAACCGTGCATGAGTACTGTTTGCAACAACAACCCAGGTGCGCGTCCCCTTCATCTATGCCTCCTAACATTTTCAATAAAGCGGGAATTTTAAATGAAGATACGCTGATTACCTTGATCCAGATCAACGATGTGACAAAAGGATCTGCCTATTATATCTGCGGAGGTAGCCATGCAAAATAACAAGCTGGACAAATTTCCGGTGACAGATGTCCGTTCGCAGGAAGAGGTTTTCGCTTTTTTGCGTCGGCCTTCCAGCTATCAAGCCCCGCCTGACTATGTTGAAGTCCATGAAACCCATGGCGCCGTTGTATTTCTGGCGGGCAACCTAGCGTATAAAGTAAAGAAAGATGTCAAGCTTCCCTATATGGATTTCTCGACGCTAGAAAAACGTCACTACTATTGCCAGCATGAGCTTGATATCAATCGGCCATATGCTCCCGGCCTTTATATAGACATACTACCCATAACCATCGAGACCAACGGATCACTAGCACTCAATGGCAAAGGATCACCTATCGAGTGGGCAATCCGTATGAAGCGTTTCGATCAGGAAAAAATGCTGGATCATCTTCCCCATGCCAAACTTGCAGAGAAACCCCTTATCGAAAAACTGACGACGGCGATCCTCAGATATCATCGATTAGCCCCTAGCGTCGTCATCAGCGATGGCCCACAGAAGATTTCTGCTCTGATTGAGGAGCTTGCTCTCGCATTCTGGGCAGCCCCTGAAATATTTTCGACCGGACAAGCTGCTGAATTCGAGACATTGGCGAGAGAAAATCTAGACCGCACCTACTATTGCCTTCGCTGGCGCGGGCGTCGCGGGTTTGTTCGTCGCTGCCATGGGGACCTGCATCTTCGTAATATCGTGATGATTGATGACGAACCCTTGCCGTTCGACGCCTTGGAGTTTGACGAAGACCTGGCCACCATTGACGTTTTATACGACCTCGCCTTCCTGCTGATGGATCTGGATTACCAGGGCCTTAGCCCCACGGCAAACAGAATACTGAACAAATATCTTTTTTTGTCGAGCAAATACGAAGATATATACGGGCTTAAGGCCATGCCCCTGTTCCTGGCCCTGAGAGCCGGTATTCGCGCCATGGTCTGCGTGGATCACGCCCGGCAGTGCACAGGCAAAAAAGCGGGTGCTAAAACCCGGGAAGCAGGCATCTATTTTCACGCGGCGCTGCACTATTTGCGTCCAAAAAAACCATTGTTGATTGCCATTGGCGGTTTTTCCGGAACAGGAAAAACAACCCTCGCAGAACGGCTGGCCGGCTCTCTTGACCATGCACCGGGATTTCTTCATTTGCGAAGTGATACGGAGCGTAAACAGATTTTCGATGTGGCGGAAACGGACAGGCTCGGATCAAAAGGCTACACAAAAACCGCAGATACCCAAGTTTATGATCACCTACTACGCAAGGCAAGAATTACCCTTAAAGTTGGGCAACGCGTCATCGTTGATGCGGTTTTCTCCAAAGAGCATGAGCGCCGCGCATTTGAAACCCTCGCCAAGGAATTCGATATCCCGTTTATCGGCCTTTGGTTGACGGCAGATGAGGCACAAATGTCTCTGCGGGTAGTCCTTCGCAGGGGTGACGCATCGGACGCCACGCCTGACATTGTTCATCAACAGCTCAGAAGCGATACCGGCTCTAATAACTGGCTTCCCGTCGATGCCAGCGGCACCGAGATCGACACGTTGAAAAATACATTGGCCGTCTTCGAAAGCGCCGCTTTTGACTTAGATCAATGTATCGATATCTGAGGTTTAATAGAAGCGTCTTTACGCACTTTTGATCAAAAAGGAACAGGGATATGGCACAAACTCAGCTACCCCAAAATCCCCTTCGACTTTCAGCTTATCCGGATTTGACGTGAAAGACTATCGTGAGCGATGCATCTTCTTCATCCCAAAAGCTGGTGGAATGACAAGGCGCAACAAATTCCAGGATAAAAGCCCAATGTGAGGGTGCGGAAACGCTTCGACGCAGAAAACTGGATGTTCGGGATCTCTTCAAAATGATGCGAATGGACATCTTTGTTTACTAAAAGTAATAGCAGCCTTAAGTACTAAATTCACAATGAACTAAGCCCACAGGGATCCTCGCTCATTTGGGGTTCAACTATTTCAAGACCAGTTCTTTGAGTCTCATAGAGCGAAGGCGTTTCAGGCTGTTCTCCGTCAATTTATTAGGAACCGCTAATTCAGCAATACAAATAGGAGTATGGTTATGTCTATGATCGTCTATCCAATTGTGCGAAATCAATCCGATCAGTCACAGATATGATACTGTAGCTGCAAAATCCGGATCCTGAATACTCGATATTTAATAATATGAGGCTAATACATGAAAGGCAATCCATACGAGCTTCTGGGTATTAAGCCGGATGCATCGGAAAAGGAAATAAAATCCGCCTACCGTCAGTTGGCGAAAGAGCTTCATCCTGATCTCAATCCGGGTGACGCCAGGGCAGAGGAGCGGTTCAAGGAAATCTCATCAGCCCATGCGCTGCTGAGTGATAAGGAGCAACGCGCTCGTTTCGACCGTGGCGAGATTGACGCTGCGGGCAATGAAAAGTCTCAGCCTCAGCAACAATATTATCGATCCTATGCAGAATCAGGACCGGAACATCATTACTATAATACGGGAGGTTTCAGCGATTTTGGTGATGAAAGTGATTTGTTTTCAGAGCTCTTCGGCCGTGCCCACGCGAAGGGTTCAACCGGCTGGAAGCCTGATGGGCCATATCGCGGATCAGATGTACAATATCAACTAAAAGTTGATTTTCTGGACGCGGTCTGCGGTGCCAAGCGTCGTATTACCATGCCGGACGGGTCAAATCTCGATGTTACCGTTCCTGCTGGCATCGAAGATGGTCAGAACTTGCGCCTGAAGGGAAAGGGCACGCCAGGTGGAAACGGCGGTTCTAGCGGAGACGCCTTCGTCAAAATCGAGATTTTCCCTCACCGGAATTTCAAACGGGACAAGCGGAATATACTTCTGGAACTGCCCATTTCCCTTGATGAAGCCGTTCTCGGTGCAAAAATACCGGTCCCAACGATCCAGGGCACCGTCACCATGGCAATCCCAGTAGGCGCCAGCAGCGGCCAGATCCTGCGACTGAAGGGCAAAGGCATCTCCGCCTCCGGGAAGAAGACAACAGGAGACCAGCTCGTACAATTGAAAATAGTGCTACCGAAGAATATTGATCCGGAATTACAGGCCTTTTTCGAGTCTTGGCAACAGAAAAATAGTTATGCAGTACGCAAGAATCTGGAAGGAGCAATATGATGATAACAGAACAGGAACTTGTCGAGCGGCTACAGGGTGTTTCCCTAAAACGACTCCGGCTCTGGGTAAAACGAGGGTGGATTGCACCTGCTGAGACCAGTGCAGGATACCATTTTAGCGACATAGATGTTGCACGGCTGGAGCTGGTACGACAGCTAAAGATAGATATGGCAGTCAATAACGACGCTATCCCAATAGTATTGTCGCTAATCGATCAGCTTCATGGCCTGCGGTTTGAGCTCAAATCTCTCGCTCGTGCGGTGGAATCCCAACATAAAGATATCCAATCTGCTATTGTTACAGCTTGCGAGGAGATAAGACGTCGCGACTAAATTTACGCAGATTGACATTAGTCAATATCTTACACCACATTTCTAGGGTCTTGAGTGGGAGTTCAATATGAAACAAATACCGGCTTGGGTATGGTTCGTTGTTGTAGGGATTTTTTTCGCTGGTTCTTTACTCACAACCCAGCTGCAACCCACTATGACAAAAGCAGTTGTCGCCTATAGTGACTTCAAGCAGCTCGTCTCGGAAGATGCCATTAAAGTAGTAAAACTGGAAGGTCAGGACGCCACCGCAGAGTTAAAAGTGTCGTCCCCGCTCGGGCCTGACGGTGTGTCAGTAACTACCGTCGAGACAGTCCTTCCCGACGGCGGCGATCCGGAATTACTGAAATTACTGGAAGCCAAAAAGGTGGCCATCTGGAATTCACCGGTAACGGAAGGTAGAAATTGGATTCTTTCGCTGCTGCCCTGGATCATATTTATCGGCATTTACTTATTCATTATGTGGCGGATGCAAGGCAACCTGAAGGACAGATTTGGTGGTCGTAATTCAAGTGATTTCCTTGTCGGGTCCGCCAAACGCGAAGAAAAAGCTGGTCGCCGGGTCACGTTTGACGACGTTGCGGGTCAGGAATCAGCAAAACAGGAAGTTGCTGAACTGGTGGATTTTCTCAAACATCCCGAAGTCTACGAAAATCTCGGCGCCGAGGCGCCTCATGGCGTGCTTCTCGTCGGGCCTCCCGGAACTGGAAAAACATTACTGGCCCGCGCCCTTGCTGGTGAAGCCGGCGTCAATTTTTTCAATATTTCTGCATCCGAATTTATCGAAATGTTTGTCGGTGTCGGTGCCTCCCGGGTTCGCAAGATGTTTGAAGAAGCAAAAAAACGCGCGCCCAGCATTATCTTCATCGATGAATTAGATGCTGTGGGGCGTGTGCGTGGCACAGGGGTGGGCGGAGGCAATGACGAAAGGGAGCAGACACTCAATCAGATCCTGTCAGAAATGGACGGTTTTACGGGCCACGAAACCGTTATTGTTTTGGCAGCCACAAACCGACCTGATGTACTAGATCCTGCACTTTTACGTCCCGGACGTTTTGACCGCCATGTAACTCTTGAACTCCCGGACAAAGCGGCGCGGAAGGCCATTTTGGAAGTACATACGCGGAAAACGCCGCTGGGGGCTGACATTGATCTGGGTATTGTTGCCGCAAATTGCCCGGGATTTTCCGGGGCGGATCTTAAAAATCTGGTGAATGAGGCAGCCATCGCTGCCGCCCGGGAGGGAGTTGATGAAATCTCCATGCTTCATTTTGATGAAATGCGAGACAAAATAATCATGGGAACCGTTCGCACCCTGGCCATCCAGCCAGACGAGCACCATCGCCTGGCGGTCCATGAGGCGGGGCATACGGCCGTTGCCTATTTTCTGCCGAACGCAGATCCTCTTTACAAAGTCACGATTATACCTCGAGGTCGGGCATTGGGTGGCACCCATATGTTGCCGACGGAGGAGCGGCATACTTTACCCGAAGACTATCTCCAAGCTCGCCTTTCTGTATCACTAGCCGGGCGTAGTGCGGAAAAAATATTCATGGGTAATGTTAGTTCCGGGGCGGACGACGATATCAAAACCGCGACTCAACTGGCACGGGCTATGGTCTCTAGATGGGGTATGTCAGATGATATTGGACCGGTTGATGTCCGGCAGAGCGAGGAGCACCCGTTCCTCGGTCGCGAAATAGCACAACCGCGGCGTTTCAGCGAAGACATGTCCAGCAAAGTTGATGACGCCGTCACCAAACTACTGCGGGCGGCGGAAGATCGAGGGCGCGAAATTATTACAGCGAACCGAGCCGTCATTGAGGATCTCGTCAACAAGCTTGAAGCCGATGAGACCGTCAATTATCAAGAGATTGATGCAATCTTAGGCGGTGGAACCGAGGCCAATTGCAACAGCCCGTCAATCTAAATTAGGGTGTGTCAACGTGCCCACAAGCCCTTACCCAAATTGGTTAGCAAATGAAAAATGTCATCCCTCCTGTAAATAACGATGCTTATGCGCCAGATATCATGGCCATGCGGGTCGAAAATGTCGGTGTCGCGAAGGCCGGGCTTGGTTTTATTCAAACTTTCATGCTTGCTGTCCTTGCCGGGAGTTTTATTGCCCTTGGCGCCGCATTCTATACAGTGGTAATGACGGAAAGTGGGTTGGGCTTCGGCCCTGCCAGAATGTTGGGAGGTTTGGCGTTTTCACTGGGACTGATCCTGGTCATCGTCGGCGGAGCGGAGCTTTTTACCGGTAATAATCTGATCGTCATGGCCTGGGCTGACGGAAAGGTCAGCCACAGACAATTGCTCCGTAACTGGGGGATTGTTTATATCGGGAATTTCGTTGGATCCCTTTTCATTGTCTTTCTCGTCGCCTTATCAGGTACCCTCGATTTTCAGGATGGGGCTGTAGGAACGACTGCCATGAGCATCGCTAATAGTAAGATAGCACTAACCTTTGAAGAAGCATTTTTTCGTGGCATCTTGTGCAATATTCTTGTGTGTCTGGCCGTATGGCTATGTTTTTCTGCCCGTAGTGTAATCGGTAAAATTGCCGCCCTCCTCTTTCCAATTTCCGCATTCGTTGCCCTTGGCTTCGAGCATTCAGTCGCCAATATGTACTTACTCCCGTTAGGTTATTTCGCTGGATCAGACAGTGTCACCATAACCGGATTCTTTTTGAATTTAATCCCTGTCACGCTAGGAAACATTCTAGGCGGTAGCGGCTTTGTTGCCCTCACCTATTGGCTAGTCTATCTGCGGAGAAAATAAAGTATTGTCACATTAACTTAGTGGCTAGGAAATCGATGCTGTACTAATCTCGGTCGATGCAAAAGATCTCCTATTCCCGGCATCGTTTCCCATCTCATATTATTCAGCATGCTATCTGGCTGTATGCCCGATTTACGCTGAGCTACCGAGATATCGAAGATCTGTTGGCGGAACGAGGTCTGGATATCTCCTGCAAAACTGTTCGACGATGGTTTCTAAAGCTTGGTGAGCCAATCGCCAAAAATCTGAGGCCTTCCCGCCCTACTCCCAATGATATCTGGCATTTAGATGAAATGGTCATCGTTATTCGAGGGGAACGGCATTTTCTGTGGCGTGCGGTTGATAGCGAAGGAGAAGCCCTGGGTTTTCTCGTACAACCAAGCCGAAACGCCAAAGCTGCCTTGAAGCTGATGAGAAAATTATTGAAGAAGCAAGGTTTTGCGCCGTCACAAATCGTAACAGATAAGCTAAGATCCTATCATAAAGCATTCCGAACTTTGCGCTTGAACGCCCCGCACATTGACAACAAGCGATCGAACAATCGGGCAGAAAACTCGCACCTCCCAGTAAGACGAAGGGAGCGAAAAATGCAGAAGTTTAAGTCACCAGGATCTGCTCAGAGATTTCTCAATATTCACTCAGCCGCTTACAATATCTTCTACCTTCAACGTCACCTAATAAACCGATCTCATATAAAGCAAAGTCGCGCTGAAGCATTCGGCGTTTGGGCAACTGCAAGCAAAGCTGCCTAAATAATTCTACTGAGGCTTCTTCCCGCCTACATGAAGTTAATGTGACAATGCCATAAAAGGTATCATTCATCGAGTTGAACTCAGAACAGATTCAATCTCTATCGACTTAAGCAAAGACGCTTTGATGGAGTTACTGGAGATCAAAGCGGCAGATGACCTCATTAAAGATAGCAATATCATACCCCTCAACATTGCCATCAAAATGCAGCGCAAAGGGGTGGAGGCGAAGTTGGTCATTGCCGGGAATACGAAATCCCGTCAACCCGATCCAGATCTCTGTCGTCTGATTGCCAAGGGCAGATATTGGTTTGATCAGCTGGCATCCGGGGAGGTCAAATCAGTCAAGGAGATTGCCGATAAAGAAAAGATCTTTGATACGGAGGTTACGCGCGTACTCCCCCTCGCTTTTTTGGCACTGGAAATTGTGAAAGACATTCTTGAAGGTCATCAGCCCGAGAGTTTGACTGCCAGCGGGCTTGCGAGACTTAATCCGTTGTCAACGGACTGGTATGAGCAGAAGAAGCGGCTCGGTTACCGTACCTAACTCCCCCATTATATCCATGGACTGGACTCTGAAACAGGGCGACAGAGACGAATGCCAAAATACGGCATATTCGCTCTCAAGGTAGCGTCTCTGTTTACAGGGGATATGACCAAAGCCCTGGAACAGCGGGGTTCTGGGGCGAACCTGGATTGGACCGAGGTTCGCCCCAGAGTGAGTGGTGGAGGTAGCAGTCTGAAGCGAACTCGGCTCCGCAATTTTCCCTGATAAACAGGGAAAAAACAGGGAAATTCGGCCAATTTGACGTAAATTTCGCTTCAAATACGCTATAACCGCTTATTTTCGTTATATTTTTATTCAAATTCCCTAACCAAGACAACCGGGAAAATAATTACCGGAACAAGGAATAAAATTCAAAGATTAGGGAATCTTCGTCGACAAATGTCGGAGCAAAAAATAGCGTTATCAATGTATGAAAACGCTCTTCTCTTATCAAACGGCACAATATCGATTTTGAATTTCTTTGTCAGCCAAAAGATCACTGGCCTGCGCTTCATGAACAATAACCCCCTGGTCCATGATGTAGGCTCTGTCAGAAATTTCGAGGGCGCGTTCGACATTTTGCTCAACCAGCAGGATTGTTTTTCCTTCCCCCTTAAGCCTCGCAAACAATTCAAACATTTCGTCCACCAGCACCGGCATAATGCCCTCACTGGGCTCGTCCAGCATGATCATTTTTGGCGAAGAGGCAGTTGCCCGAGCAATCGCAAGCATCTGCTGCTCACCACCAGACATAGTTTCTGCAATCTGATTGAGCCGTTCTTTCAATCTTGGAAATGTTTGGGCAATTTGGTCAATGACTATATTTTCATCGGTCTTCGACGTTGACGCAGTAAGGCCGAGCCGCAGATTTTCCCGAACCGTCAGGCCCGGTACAATTCGCCGGTCTTCCGGTACATAGCCAAGACCATAGTGATATCTCGTATGCGTTGGTTCCTTCTGGATATCTCCATAATCATCAAAGAAAACACTTCCTTTACGCTTGGCAACCAGCCCCATGACGGTCCGTAGGGTCGTTGTCTTACCGGCACCGTTTCGGCCTATAATTGAGACAATTTCTCCGCGCTTAACCTCGATTGAGATACCTTGAATAATATGGCTATGGTCATACCAGGCATGAAGATTTTCTACTTTCAGCATCAGTGAGCTCCTTGTCCCAGGTACACCCGCTTTACCTCGTCGTTTGATCGGATATCATCGGGTGTTCCCTCAGCCAAGAACTCTCCATGATGAAGGACAATCAAATGGTTAGAAATACCCATGACAAGCTTCATTTTATGCTCGACAAGAATAACTGTGCGGGTGCTGGCCAGATCGGTGATCAAATCCATCATTGTGGACGTTTCCTCCGGGCTCATACCCGCCGTAGGCTCATCCAGCAACAACAGGCACGGATTACAGGCTAGCGCCAACGCAATTTCAAGCGCTCGCTGCTCCCCATGAGCCAAATTTGATGCCAAACGATGATGATGCTGATGCAGCCCAACCATTTCCAACAATGTTGCGGCTTCGTCCTCCATCTCCTTGAATTTGGAGCGTGGTGTCCAGATGTTAAAACGACAGGTCATGGCCTGTATTGCTATCCGAACATTTTCCAGAGCGGTTATCTTAGGAAAGATATTTGTAATCTGGAAGGATTTGGCGATGCCCATTCGGGCAAACGCATGCTGAGGGACACCTGTAATTTCCTTTCCCTTGAAAAAAATTTCCCCGGTACTTGGTGGAAATGCCCCTGACAACACATTGAACAAAGTGCTTTTACCGGCACCATTTGGACCAATGATGGCCGTAAGACGGCCTTCTGGAAAAGACACATTTATATTTGACAATGCTGTGAAACCGCCAAACATTATCGTCACATTTTCAGCCCGTAGTATTTCCGGTGCGGTCGTCTCACCTGCCGTCATCGCGACACCCAATGCAGGATCGAGCCCCAAACTCCTTTGGGGAAGAACAGAACAAAAATCATAAATATGACCCCAACAAATAGCTGCCAGTGGGTCGTGAGCAGTGTGATCACGTCTTCAAGCATCAAAAAGGCGAAAGCGCCAACGAAGGGCCCAAAAAATGTCCCCATTCCGCCAAGAAGAGACATGATGACCGCCTGCCCGGACATATGATAGTGAAGTGAGTCTATGGGAACGACAGACAAATGGATTGCGTTCAGCGCCCCGGCCAGTCCACAGAAGAGGCCTGAAATAACAAAAGCTGTCCATTTGGTCAGCAAAACATTATAGCCGCACGCCCGTGCCCGATTTTCGTTTTCCCGGATCGCCTCAAGAATGGCGCCAAAAGGTGATGCGAGGATGCGTGAAAAAAAGAAAATGGCGCCACCAACAAAGATATACATGAAGTAATATTTCACCGTGGGATCGAACAGGCTAAATGTTGCGAATCCAAGATCAATATCACCCGTCTTCACGCCCGTTAGGCCGTCCTCACCGCCCGACCATTCTTCCATTTGATAAATCAGGTAATAGACGCATTGAGCAAGGGCCAATGTCACCATGGCAAAATAAATACCCTTGGTCCGAATGGCCATCGCCCCCATGATCATCGCAATCAGTCCAGCGCCGAGTATTCCAAGCAAAATTGCCGGCAACCAGGGAACACCGAAATGGACCATCGCAATACCAGTGCCATAGCTACCAATGCCAAAAAACGCAGCGTGACCGAAAGACAGCATCCCCAAGTAACCGAATACCATATTAAAACCCAAGGCAAAGAGCCCATAAATCAGAATATTCACAGCTAAGGCTTCGTAAGGCAGAATGAAAGGGAAGAAAAACAGGATAACTAAAACTGCCAACACTCGGTGACGTCCAATAGATCGCACGACAGAAGAAAGACGCCTGCTTGAGACCTGCATTTCGCCAGTATTTCCAGGAGATCCGCTCATCCCAGGCCCCCTGTTTTACCGAACAGCCCCTGTGGACGAACCATCAGCACGGCGGCCATTAACGCAAACATTGAAAGATCTGCCATATCTGGCCAGAAAAGGGAGGTCATACTGACAACAACCCCAACCAAAAGACCGGCGACAACGGCGCCAACCAAAGATCCCATGCCACCGACTACGGTAACGACGAACGCTTCAACAAGTACTGTTGTCCCCATATCCGGAATCACACTCCGCATTGGTGCCGACAGCACGCCGGCAAGGCCTGCAATAGCAGTACCAATGGCGAATACCACCAACCAGACTTTTGATATATCAATCCCCAAGACCCGTACGATCTCGGTATCTAGGGCACCTGCACGGATAATAAGGCCGTAGGAGGTTTTTTCGATGAACAACCATAGCCCGGTGACCAATACAGCGGTAACAGCGATAATAAAAAGCCGATAAATGGGAAAATATCCAAATCCGAGGTTTGCCGCACCGCGCAGAGCTTCGGGTGTGTCAAAAGGCACGCCTTCCAACCCGAAAAGAATTCTGACAATTTCAACCAGTGCCAAAGCCAATCCGAATGTCAAAAGAAGAGGGTAGTCGATACCGCGACCATAGAGTGGTCGAATGAGAAACCGTTCAACGCCTAAGCCAAGCACGGCAACGGTGAGAGGTACGGCTATAAGAGTTACCCAGAAATTGCCTGTAAGCCCGAGAAAGAAGACCCCGGCATAGGCGCCGATCATGTAAAATGCCCCGTGCGCAAAATTTACAACGTTCAGTAAACCGAAAATCAAGGACAGCCCAATTGCAAGCAAGACAAAAATCGAGCCCAGCGCAAGCCCCGTAAATAGCTGCAAGGCAAAAAGATCTAAAGTAATACCGCTCATTCAAAGGATCCTAATTCAGCCGCGAGTTTAAGACGATCTTGTGAAGAGGTGCCGGTCTAGCCCTCAGGGAGAGCAAGAGCCATGACCGACACCAAAATGGCCTAGCCCAGGCCGAGTTCGTCGCAGGTTCTTAGGACTTTCTCGCTTGGCTCGTCTACAGAAACAACATTGAAGACATCATACTCATTCGCCATTTGAGATTTTGGCTTCGATTCAACGATATAAACCGCCTGCACCGACTGGTGATCGCATTTGCGGTAATATTGTGTGCCTTTATATTTATTATACTTCATGTTCTCCAGCGCTGTGATAACGGCATCCGTATCAGCAGTACCCGCGACCTTCACTGCTTCCAAGAGACCTGCTACGCCGGAATATCCATATGCGCCATAATCTGACGGCGGAGCGCCCTTGTGTATTTTGCGATAAGCGTCGTTAAATGCCTTAGCTGAGGCAGTTTTGTCTTCAATACCCCAATAAAAATTCGAACCTCCGATAACACCATCATACGCAGTGGCTCCACCTGCCCGACGTTGATTATACAGCAGAGCCGGCGCAATCATTTGCATTTGATCCTTCATCCCAAAATTGGTCGCTTGCTTAAGGGAATTCAATTGATCGTAGCCAAAGTTGCATAGGCACAAGACATCCGGCTTGGCAGCTTGAATAGCCGGAAGAAACGGTGAGAAATCCTTTGTCGCCAGCGGATGCTTAACCTCAGCAACCACTTCGATACCAAAAGCTTCCCCGGCTTTTTTAAATCCTCTCGCCATTTCATGGCCATAGGCATAGTCTGCAATCAGAAATGCTACCCGTTTACCCTTTTTCGGGAAAACATAGCGACCGACCGCCCCCGCCGTCATATGAGGATTCAATGCTTCATGGAAAGTGTATTTTGAGAAATGCTTTGCTTCGTTAATCGCATCTGACTGTGAAATCGAGACGTAGATTTTTTTACGGTCCTTGGCGACGCTGTTGACCGCCAACTGCACTGAAGCCGACAGCGAGCCGACAATAAAATCAGCGTTGTCTTTTTCGATGAGTTCCAGAGTCCGTGTGGCCGCTTCGCCTGACTTCAATTTGTCGTCCCGGACCAGAAGCTCAGCCATTCGACCGCCCAACCCGCCTCCTGCGTTAAATTCATCAATAGCCATTTGAGCGCAATTGGCCTGCTCCTTTGCTTCCGAGCCATAGGGGCCGGTCAAGGGTACAGGGAACCCCACCTTAATATTAGACGATGCCGCATTGGCAATATTGAACATCAAAGGGCTAGCTGCTGCCATGGTACCAGTGACTGCCATTCCTTTAATAATATGACGCCGACTAACGCCGTCACTACCTTGCATATATTTTTTTATTTTGGTCATCTAACCCTCCAATGTTAGTTACTTTTAGAAATACTAGTTCCTTCTTCCGGAACCTTTTGAACTCGGTTACGCTTAATCAAATTTTTCCAAGAGCGCGCAAAATTTTGTCCGGAGTGAATGGCATATGAACTACCTTCGCTCCCCGTTGATGTAGCGCGTCATTAATTGCATTCATAATTGTGCCTGGTGCACCCGCTGTGCCAGCTTCTCCAACGCCTTTCGCGCCCAATTCAGTGGTCTCAGTCGGCGTCTCGACATGGCCAACGATAATGTCGGGCATTTCGGCTGCCATAGGCAGCAAATAGTCTGCCATCGATCCATTGATCAATTGACCGTCACCTGTATACAAACATTCTTCATAAAGGGCAGGTCCAATTCCCTGCACCACGCCTCCCCGGGTTTGTTCGGCAACTAACTGCGGATTAATGACTGTGCCGCAATCCTCGACAACCCAATATTTGAGGATCTTTACAAGCCCTGTATCAGTATCCACCTCCAGATGGCAGGCATGGGCCGCATTGGTAAAGGCGAAAGGATAACTACGGGAGACAAAATGCTTAGTGGCGATCAGCTCGGGCTGAATATTTTCTGGCAGAATATCGCTACGGAAATATGCTATCCGTCCGAGCTCTGAGAGGAGCATTCGCTCCTTCCTAGTAGCAAAATCGACAATCAATCCCTTCTCGGTATCCAGATTTCTGGGGTCAGTTTGCAGGATTGCTCCTGCGATTTTGAGAATATTTTTTCGTAATTCTTTACCTGCCTGCAGTGCAGCCTCACCGCCAATACCGGCGCCGCGGGAGGCCCATGTGCCTCCGCCATAGGGAACAACATCGGTGTCCCCAGTGATGATCCGAACATCACCGATATTAACGCCAACAGCCGAGGCCGCAATCTGAGCAATGATCGTTTCCGTGCCCTGACCTTGTTCCGTAACGCTTGTGGAACAGGTGATACCTCCAGTCGGATCCAGCCGGATGGTACACCCATCTTGTGAAGCAATTTTGGCGCCACCCACGCCATAAAACGCAGGACTGGGGTTCGTGAGTTCTACAAGGCTCACAAAACCTATACCACGCAGAATTGGCCCTCCGGACATTTCAATCTGTTCTTGTCGCAGCGCTTCGTAATCGACCATCTCAACCAGCTTATCCAAGCATTCTTGGTGAGATTGGCGTTCGTAGATCGCGCCAGATGGTGCCGTATAGGGATAAGCGTCAGAATGTATAAAGTTCTTTTTTCGAATATCCAAAGGGTCCATGCCAAGCTTTCGGGCGCCCTCGTCAATCAAATGCTCGGCAACTGCGACAGCAATTGGCTGGCCCACTCCTCGATATTGGCACATGACATTTTTGTTCTGGAACACGACTTTTGTTTTGGCTCGGTAATTTTTGTGCCTGTAAGGACCACCGGTGAGATTCAAAACCTGGTTCGCCTCTATTCCCGATGTTCTTGGATATACCGAGTACGGACCAATTCCAGTAACATCGTCAATATCCAACGCCAACAAATCGCCGTTGCTGGAAAAAGCTGCTCTGGCTTTAAGCTCATGATCGCGAGCATGAACATCGGTGGTAAAACTTTCAAGGCGATCTGCAACAAATTTTACCGGGCGGCCTAACATCACCGATAATGCGCCAGCCGTCATTTCATCCGAATAGGTGTGGAGTTTTATTCCGAAAGACCCACCAACATCCTTGCAGATAACTCGAACCCTGTTCTCATCCAGCCCAAGATGTTTGGCGAACAGGTTTTTTGACATATGCGGACATTGTACCGACATATAGAGCGTCAGCATTTCATCCGCCGGATTGTAGTCACAAATTATGGAGCGTGGTTCCAAGGAAACGCCGGTATGGCGATTAAAATGCAAGGTTTCCTCAACAATGCAATCGGCTTCCTCAAAGGCTGCCTTGACGTCTCCGATTTCAATGTCACGCTCAAAACAAAGATTGTCGCCGAGTTCGGGATGAATAACAGGCGTTTCCTTTTCCAACGCCGTCATCATATTCGTGACGGCAGGAAGCTCCTTGAAATCCACGTCGATCAAATCAACGGCGTCTTCGGCAATGGCACGGCTAGTAGCAATTACAGCGGCGACCGGCTCGCCTTGCCAAAATACTTTGCCATTGGCCAGCGGCCATTGGGGCGCAGATTTAAGGCCTTTCAAGTGATCCAGAACTCCTACCCATGGCGTACAGTAATCCTTGATGTCCTCCATGGTGACAATTCGAAGCACGCCGGTAACAGCTTCCGCCTCTTGCTTGTCTATGGAAACGATCTCTGCATGGGCATAAGGGCTTCGACAGAACGCCAAATGAACTGTCCTTGGCAAATTGATATCGTCTACATAGGTTCCTCGCCCTTGCACTAAACGCTTCGCATTCGAACGAATTACTGATTTACCCACGTAAGAATTCGGGCGATCAAGAAAGGCCTGTGTAAGAATTTTATTCATCACCCAGCCTTTCATGCCGCTGTTTGGCCGTCGTTTCTATTGCATCAATGATAGATTGATAGCCGGTGCATCGGCAGTAATTTCCCGACAAATGCTCCCGGATCTCTTCTCTGCTCGGGTCAGCATTGTCAGCAAGCAGCTCGTCAGCAGACAACACCATGCCCGGCGTACAGAACCCACATTGCAAGGCATTGCGAGAAACGAAATTCTCCTGCAGATCGCTAATGCGTCCGGATTCGGAAGCGCCTTCGATGGTCTCCACTTCCATGCCATCGCACTGAACGGCAAATGTCAGGCATCCACGGACCGTCACATCATTCAGTCGAATAGTACAAGCTCCGCAAACACCATGCTCGCACCCAAGATGCGTGCCCGTCAAACCCATGGTGGAGCGTAGAAAATCCGCAATAGTTTGCCGCGGCTCGATGGTGGCGGATACAGGCTCACCGTTTATTTTCATGGTAATTGCGATTAAGTCAGCCATGTGCCCGTTCCTGACTTTGAAAAGCCGTTAGAGCCCGAGCAAGCAATATATTCGCCATATGCCGTTTGGCTGCTGCAGAAGTCGTCAGATCTTCAAATGGCTCGATATCTTCCGACAAAGCCTCGCAAACTTCACTTATCTTGACTTGGTCAAGCGGAGTTCCTGATAAAAGACGGGAGGCTGCCGCAGCTAATATCGGCATCTCACTTACACCGAAAAATGCTAGACGCGCCAATTTAAAACAACCGTCTCGAATTTCAGCATGTGCTGCAAGACCCACCATCGCGTAGTCGCCTTTACGCCGCGCAATTTCATCAAAATAAGCACGACTGCCCCGACCTGCTATCGGTACGTCAACCGAAACCAAAATCTCCGTTGCCTCCAAGGCGGTAGTGTAGATCCCTTTAAAAAACTCCTCCGCTCCTAAAGAGCGTATCCCGGACGAACTTTGGATATTAAACTTCGCATTCAGGGCAACTGTACAAGCCGGTAGCTCTGCCGCCGGATCCGCATTGCAGAGTGAACCGCCAAATGTCCCACGATTTCGAATGGTAGTGTGGGCAATATGTGGCATTGCCATTGAAATGAGTGGTGCTCTTTGGCTAACATCTCCAGACTTCATTACATCAATATGACGGCTCATGGCACCGATTCGAAGGATGTCTCCAGTTATTTCAATACCCTTCAAGGCATCGACACGAGCCACATCAATCAACATTTCGGGGGCGGCCATCCGCATATTCATCGCCGGGATCAGGCTTTGCCCGCCCGCCAGAATTTTTGCGTCATCACCGAATTCGTCTAGGAGTGAAAAAACCGCTAGCAAATTGTCTGGTCTGGCATATTCAAATGAGCCTGACTTCACGTTGCCCTATTCCCATCAATTTTTTATTTATCAGTTGATAATTAGTTATATATCATTTGATAAATAAGCTGTCAATGACTAGGTTCAATCTGAGGTATGCGCTATGATGCTTAACAACGGCGCACTACACCAAAAATGCGATACCGGAGCGGTAATAAACTGTTCCTATTACGAAAAAGAAGAGCAGATCATTGATGACTAAAGAGACTTCACGCAAGAGACTGGACAGAACGACCCGGGAAAAATTGATTGTCGAAGAAGCAATAAGATTTTTTGCCGAATTTGGCTTTGAGGGACGAACCCGTGACCTCGCCAAGCGTATTGGCATCACA